>JAGQRA010000329.1 GCA_020425885.1 Planctomycetota bacterium
GGCCCAGGCCGGCGACGGCGAGGCGGCGCTGCGCGTGTTCGCCGCCAACGGCGCCGCGTTGGATTCCCGATTCGGGCATCAACGCGCGCTCGAGGAGGTCGGCATCCTGACCGACCTCGGCCGCACCGACGAGGCCATCCGCCGGCTAGACGTCATCCTCGCCGACACGAACGCCGAGCCGATGGCATGGGTCCAAGCCGGCCTCGCGTTCGAACGACTCGGTCACGAAGACCGTGCCGCCTCGGCCATGCAGCGTGCCGCCGAGTCGGCGCCGATCGCCAACTACTATCTGGCACGACTCAAGTTGCGTTCGGGCGACGCCGATACGGCGATGGATTGTCT
This sequence comes from Planctomycetota bacterium, assembly GCA_020425885.1. Next base: position 343 of record JAGQRA010000329.1, read on the forward strand.
GAAGCACGCGGCGCTTGCCGCACCAGCCGAGGTGAGACGCCTGATTCGCGAAGAGGAAGGCGCCTGGCAGGAGCTGGCCGGTGACGCGCGCTTCGAACAGTTGCGAAAGCCCGTCGCGGCGACACCTGGTCGCTGAGTCGGGAGGGGAAAGAGAAACAACAGGGAAACACGAGGGCGGCCATGGGGGCCGTTCACATCAGAAGGTTGTCAGGGAGAAAACAAATGTCCAAGCGGGAACAGGGCTTCACACTCATCGAGCTGATGATCGTCGTTGCGATCATCGCCATCATCGCGTCGATCGCTATTCCGAACTTGCTCGCGGCACGTCTGAACGCGAACGAGTCGGCGGCGATCGCCACGCTCAAGAACATCTCGTCGGCGCAGGCCCAGTGCCAGGCGTCCGGCGCCATCGACACCAACAGCAACGGCCAGGGCGAGTACGGCTTCTTCGGCGAGCTCTCGGGCCGCACCACGGTCCGCGGCAGCACGCTGCGCATCCAGCCGCCGGTGCTGTCGTCGGCGTTCGGTAACGTCACCGCCTCGCGCGTCACGCGGTCGGGCTACCTGTTCCAGATGTACCTGCCGAGCGGGACCAGCGCCGGCCTCGCCGAAGACGCGACCGGTGGCGACACCACCAACGACAACGGCGTCAGCGCGCCGGACGCCGAGACGGTGTGGTGCTGCTACGCCTGGCCGGCGGTGCAGGGCAACTCCGGCAAGCGCACGTTCTTCATCAACCAGAGCGGCGACGTGCTCTCGACCAACGGCGCCGTTGCCCAGTACGACGGCACGGGATCGCCGCCCCTCTACGGCGCGGCCTTCGCCTCCGGTGGCAGTAACTCGCTGAGTGCGACGCTCGCGGCCAACACGGTCGCCATCGACGGCAACACCTGGACCGTCGTCCAGTAAGCAGAGTCGCCGGATCGCGCGGCATGAGCCGCGCGTTCGTGCACAAACGCCCGTGGTCCGCTCGCCGGACCGCGGGCGTTTGTCGTTCAGCAGGGCTTGAGGTGAGGATCAGGAAGTGCCGATAGCAAGGCACGATGTCGGTCGAACTCGAGCAGGCGGCGATCAAAGCCAACGAATCGCTGGTCAGCCTGATGGCGGACGGCGATGTGCCACAGCCGCGGGTCGGCCTCGAGCCCGTGTCGGCGGCCGCGCCAGCGGCGCGACGGGTGCAGAGCCTGACGATCGTCATGCCGGCGCGCAACGAGGCGGCCAACCTGGCGGCGCTGCTGGCCGAGGTCAGGGCCGAGCTCGAACGCGCGCAGCTTCCGTTCCACGAGGTGCTCGTCATCGACGACGGCTCGACCGACGACACGCCGCTGTTGGCCGAACAGGGCGGCGCCCGGCCGATCACGCACGCCCACAGCCTCGGCAACGGCGCCGCGGTCAAGCGCGGCATCCGCGAGGCCAAGGGCGACTGGATCCTGCTGCTCGACGGCGACGGCCAGCATCCGCCGCACGAGCTCGCCGCCATGCTCGAACTCGCCGAGCACCACGACATGGTGGTCGCCTCGCGCGGCGGCCGCGGCGGCAGCGTGCATCGCAACTTCGCCAACCAGATCTACAGCCGCTTCGCCAGCTACGTCAGCGGCCGCCACATCCCCGACCTGACCAGCGGCTACCGCCTGGTCCGCGCCGACATCGCCAAGGACCTGGTCTGGCTGCTGCCGAACACGTTCAGCTATCCGACGACGATCACGATGTCGATGCTGCGCGGCGGCTGGTCGGTTGCGTTCCATCCGTTCGCCGTGCGCCAGCGCCAGGGCAAGAGCCACATCCGACTGCTGTCGGACGGCAGCCGCTTCTTCCTGATCATCCTGCGCATCGCGACCATGTTCGCGCCGTTGCGCGTGTTCCTGCCGGTGTCCGGCGGGCTCGCCGCGCTCGGCATCGCCTGGTACGCCTACACCTGGTTCACCGAGGGCCGCTTCACCAACATGGCCGTGATGCTGCTCGGCCAGGCGACGCTGATGTTCGCGCTCGGGCTCATCGCCGAGCAGATCGCCGCGCTGCGCTTCCAGAATCTGTCGCGAGATTCGCGGTGACCGGCGGTGCCGGCAGCGTGCTGTTCTGCGGCGCCTGGGACGACGGGCCGGGCTACCCGCGCACGCAGGGATTGCGCCAGGGCATCGAGCGACTCGGCGTATCGGTGCGCGAGTGCCGAGTCAATGCTCTCGGCGCGCAGAAGCGCGAGCTGCTGTCGCGGCCGTGGCGCTGGCCGTTGGTCTGGTGGCGCACCCGGCGCGATCGCCGCCGGCTGCTGCGACAGCTGCGCCAGCTCTGCGCCGCCGACGCGCCGCGCTGCGTCATCGTCCCGTACCCGGGCCATCACCTGGTGGCGCCGATCAAACGCAGTAGCCCCGTGCCGGTCGTGCTCGACCTGTTCCTGTCGGCCTACGACACCGTCGTCGAGGACCGCGGCCTGTGCCGACCCGGCTCGCTCGGTGCGGCCGCGATGCAGCAGCTCGACACCCGGGCCTGCGCCGCCGCCGATCTCGTCCTGCTCGACACACCCGAGAACGCGGCCTACACCGCGACCCTGACCGGCCTGCCACCCGAGCGCTTCGCCTGGCTGCCGCTGACGGATCCCGATGCCCAAGGCTGCATCCCGTTCCCGGTCGCGAAAGCGCCGTTGCGCATCCTGTTCTTCGGCACCGGCGTGCCGTTGCACGGCCTCGACGTCTTGATCGATGCCGTGACCCGCGTCGAGGCCGTCGAGCTCGTGCTGGTCGGCGGCACCTGGGCCGACCGGGCCACGGCGCAACAACGGCTCGGCCCGCGCCTCCGCCTCGAACCCGAGTTCGTCGACCGCGCCCGGCTGCGCGAGCTGATGCGCGATTGCCACCTCGTCGCCGGCGTATTCGGCCCCAGTGGCAAGGCGCAGCGCGTGGTGCCGTGGAAGGTCGTCATCGCGTTGGCCGCGGGCCGAGCCGTGGTGACGGCCGAGACGCCGGCGATCTGCGGTTGGCTCGATGGCTCGGGCGCGGTGTTCCTGACACCGGCCGGCGATGCCGCCGCCCTCGCCGCGACGCTCACCGAACTCGCCGCCGATCCGCTGCGGGTCGAACGCGCCGCCGCCGCGGCCTGCATGGCCTACGACCGCCACTTCGCCAGCGACCGCGCCGCCGAGCGCTGGCACCATCTGCTCGAACGCGTCGAGACCGAGACGCGCGAGGCGACGCCGTGACCGTGGCCGAATCGAGGAAGCGCGTCGCCATGCGCGTGCGCCGCGGGCATCTGGCCGTGGCGGCGCTCGCGATCACCGCCTTCGCGGCGGCCCTGCTCGGCGCGTTCGTGTTCGACGACATCCACTCGGTGGTCGCCAACCGTGTGCTGCACGACGGCAGTAACTGGTGGCGCTGGCTCAGCGACCCGGAGGCGTTCAGCACCTCGGGCAAGATGTATCGGCCGGTCGTGCTGCTGAGCCTCGGGCTCAATCTGCAGCTCGGCGCGAGCGCGGCCAGCCTCAAGGCCGGCAATGTCCTGATCCACGCGCTGGTCGCGACGCTGGCCTTCGGTTGGCTGCGGCGCTTCGGCCTCGCCACCAGGGCGGCGTTCGCGGTGGCGGCGCTGTTCGCCGTGCATCCGCTCGCCAGCGAAGCGATCAACCTGGTCTCGGCGCGCAGCGAGCTGCTGCTCGAGGCCGGCATGTTGATCGCGCTGCGCGCGCATCTGAACTACTGCCGCGGCGGCGCCTTCGCCAAAGCCGCGGCCGGCATCGTCGCCGGCACCGTGATCGCGTGCGGCAGCAAGGAGACCGCGGTCGTGTTGCCGGGGCTGCTCCTGGTGCAGGCATATCTGGTGCGACGAGCGCCATGGCGGGCAGTCGACTGGGGCCGGGCGGTCCGCGTCGTACTGCCCGCGGTGGCGCTCGTCGTCGCCTATCTCGTGTTGCGCAAGCTGCTGCTCGGCGAGGCGACGGTGTCGCTCGCCGGTCGCACCGGCGCCGATCCGCTGAGCGGTCACGGCCGCTCCTTCGTCTGTCAGCTCGCGACGATGGGTGTGCTGCTGCCGCAGGCCGTGCTGCAGATGGTGTGCCCGGTCGGGCTGTCGCTCGATCCTTCGATCCCGTTCCGGCAGACGCTGGCCGACCCGCTCGTCATCGTCGGCTGGGCCAGCACGCTCGGCCTGCTCGGCCTCGGCCTGCTGCCGGGACCGAATGCCGCGGTGCGGCGCTTCGGCGTCGCGTTCGCGGTCGCGACAGCGCTGCCCTGGGTCGTGATCCCGCTCAACGTGCCGCTCGCCGAGCATCGACTCTACGGACCGTTGCTGGGTCTGCTGTTGATGACGGCGCCGTGGCTGCCGCGGCCCGGCGTGCGAACGTTGGCGCTGGCCGGTCTGCTGCTCGTCGGCATCGTGCAGTCCAATGCGCGGTCACTCGACTACCGCGACGAGGTCCGGTGTTGGCTGGCCGAACTCGAACGCGCCGACTCGTGGCGGGCCTGGTGGGGGCTCGGCGCGGCACACCTGCGCGATCTCGACTTCGCCGCTGCCGTTCCTTCGCTCGCGCGTGCGCATGCCGGCAACCCGCAGCACGCGACCGTGCTGCGCAACTACGCCGAGGCGCTGTCGAGCCTGCCCGACGACTGCGCCCGCCCCGACGCCGCGCTGGCCGTGACCGCGGCCTACCTCGCGGCCCGACCGAACGACCCGTGGGCCCGGACCCTGTCGGCGCAGGCCAACCTGCAGGCCGGCCGCGTGCGCGGCGATCGCGACGCGTTCCTCGCGGCCGAACGGATCGCGCTGTCGTGCCTCGAGGTCGCCGAACCGAAGGGGCTCGTGTTCCGCATGGCCGCGGCCGCCCGCCGCGGCCTCGGCGATCTCGAAGGAGCCCTGGCGCACCTCGATCAGAGCCTCGCCATCGGCCGCGATCACGTCAGCGTGCGGCTCGACCGCGCCGCCGTGCTGCGCGACCTCGGCCGCGAGCGCGAGGCGATGCAGGAGCTGATGTGCGCGCAGCGACAGGCGCCGACCGATGCCGCCGTCATGCGCGCCCTGCGCGCGGCGCAGCCGCCGCGATAGGGGGGGGGCGGCTCTCAGCTCTCAGCCGAACAGGCGGACCGCGTTCTGCCAGGTCAGCTCGGCGGCTTCGTCGGTGCCGATGCCCCGCACCGCGGCCAGCGCCGCGACGGTGTGCACGAGGTAGGCCGGCTCGTTGCGCTTGCCGCGGTAGGGCTGCGGCGGCAGGAACGGGGCGTCGGTCTCGACCAGGACGCGGTCATCGGGGACGAACGCGGCGGCCGCGCGCAGGGCGTCGTTCTTCTTGTAGGTCAGCGGCCCGGCGAATGAGACGTAGAAGCCGAGGTCGAGTGCGATGCGTGCCTCGGCTTCGGTGCCCGAGAAGCAATGCATGACACCGCGCGTCGGCGGCTCGGCGCGCAGGGTCTCGAACAACGGCTCGAACGCGTCGCGGCAGTGCAGGATGACGGGCAGGCCGAGCTCGCGCGCGAGCGCGAGGTGGGCGCGCAGCGAAGCCTGCTGTTGATCGAGCGGGGTGCGGTCGCGGTAGCAGTCGAGCCCGGTCTCGCCGATGGCGGCGCAGCCCGGCGTGCGCGCGAGGGCGTCGATGCGCGGCCAATCGGCGGCGAATCGCGTGGCGTCGTTGGGATGCAGGCCCGCACTCCAGCGCACCCCGGGCAGCGAGGCGTGCTCGCGGCAACGCTCGGCGGTGTCGGCGTCGATGGCGACGGTGATCATCGCGGTGACGCCGGCGGTGACGGCGCGGGCGTGCTCGGCGACAGGGTCGCCGTCGTCGTAGAAACCGAGGTGGCAGTGGGTGTCGAAGATCGGCATCGTGAGCGTCCGGGTCGCACGGTAGCGTCCGAGGTTCGGGTCGCGAGTGATGACGTGTCGATTGTGGCGTTGGGCGGAACAGCCCGGCTGTCGGTCACGTCAGGAGAGGCGCCAAGTCCTCGCCCCACGGGATGAAGCCGAGGAGGCGGCGAGGACGCTCCTCGTACATCGGTTGTCCGCGCTCCTGCGGAGGCCATCGGACGACGCCCAGCATGGCAGGTCGTCCAAGTGAGATCGAAGCTGGTGGATCCTCGAGCCCGGCCAGTGCCTCGGCCCACCAAGCCTCGACCCGTGCGACCGTCTCGTCTGTCCAGTTCCGTGCATTCCAGCCTGCCAAGTCGCTCCGCCCGCAAACCCCGATCCAGTAGTGACTGCCGGACACGGTTTGGATCACCACGTAGTCCGCATCAACACTCGCCATGGAGATCCACGTGAGGATGCCGACGCCGCGCACCTCGGACCACGCGATGGGCTCGCCGTCAAAATCCAAACCTTCCCGGTCCCGAGCAATGCTCGCGGGGAAACGAATCGTGCAGAGCCGGGACAGCATCGTGTTGCGGGAATCGTACCCGCCGATGATGGAGAACTCACCGCTGGGGTGAGGTGTGATGTCCGCCCAAGCGACAGGAGCTGTCGAGCCGCGAGGAACACCAAGGCAAGGGAAGCCCCTCGCGCGCGGCTCGCGGCTCAGTCGCAGAGACGATCAGTCACGGGCACCGCGGGCCCGATGCAGTTGTCGTTTGCCCTCCGGAACATAGACTTTCACCATGGGCCCCGACTCCGACGATCGCCGGCGCAGGATGACCGGACGACTCGTTCGACCTGGTGAGGATCGCGATGCGTTCGACGACGAGTTCTGGCGCGCCATGACCGGCGAACAGCGCGTCGAGGCGTTGTGGGGCATGGTGCGCGACTACCTGGTGATGCAGGGTGGAGATCCCGATGACGAACCGCGACTTCAGAGATCTGTTGGCCGCATTCTTCGCCCATGAGGTCCGCTTCCTGATCGTCGGTGGCTATGCCGTCAGCTTCCACGCACGACCACGGTTCACGAAGGACCTCGACGTCTGGGTGGAACCAACGGCCACGAACGCGGCACGCGTCATGGCGGCGCTCACCGACTTCGGGGCGCCGTTGCAGGCGCACGGAGTGACCGTGCACGACTTCGCGACGTCCGGCGCGGTCTATCAGCTCGGCATGCCGCCGAACCGCGTCGATATCCTGACGGCGGTCGAAGGTCTCGAGTTCGCGCCCTGCCATGAGCGGCGGGCCGCGGCGCGGTTCGCCGACGTCGAGGTCGCCTACGTCTCGCGTCAGGATCTGATCGTGAACAAGCGCGCCGTCGCGCGACCGCAGGACCGCATCGATGCCGACGAGCTCGAGCGGCTCGGCTGACACACCGCGCCGAGGCCGCTGTCGGCAATCACGAATAGACCCGATGAGGTAGGGTAAGCGGCGGCCCATGAACGTCCCCACAGTCCTCGCTTCCGTGCTGCTCGCCGCCGGCGCAGCGGTCGTCGTCACCACGTTCACGAGTTCCGCGGTCGAGTTGCCGCCACCCGATTCGGGCATGGCCGCGCAGGAGGCGGCGGCCTTGCGGTCCGAGATCGCCGAGCTCCGGCAGCAGCTGGCGGCCATCGCCGCCACGCCGAGCCAGGCGTCGGTCGGCCACGAACGCGTCGCGGTGCCGAGCCTGTCGAACGAGCCGGTGGCGGTGGCCGTCGAGGCCTACCTGCGGCAGCGTGCGAGCGATGGCGGCGCCGGCCAGGATGCTTCGCCGGTCGAGACCGAGGAGCTCGAGGCCGTGTTCGCGAGGTTGACCGGCACCAACTTCTGGGAGAACTCGGACCGCTGGAAGGAGGTCCTCGCCGCCGGCCGCATGGACGAGGTCATCGAGCGCTTCGAAGCCGAGGCCAAGGCGTTCCCGAACGATCCCGAGAAGCAGATGGCGCTCGCCAACGCCTACCTCGCCTACGTGCAGATGGACCAGTCCAAGTACCAGTTCTCGATCAAGGCCGACGAGACCTTCGACAAGGTGCTGGCCCTCGACGAGCGGCACTGGGGGGCGCGCTTCAGCAAGGCGGTGAGCTACACCTTCTGGCCGGAGTTCCTCGGCAAGCGCAAGGAGGCGATCTCGCACTTCGAGACGCTGGTCGAGCAGCAGGAGTCGATGCCGGTGCAGGGGCCCGACTACCAGACCTACCTCTTCCTCGGCAACCTGCTCGAGGGGTCCGAGCCGGAGCGGGCACGCGGGATCTGGCAGCGCGGCCTCGACCGCCATCCCTCGAACAAGGAACTGCTCGAGCTCGGCCGCTGAGCCGGGTCAGCTCGTCTTCTTCGCGGCCTTCTTTGCCGGCTTCTTCGCGACGGTCTTCTTGGCCGCCTTCTTCGCCGCGGCCTTCTTCTTCACCGCCGGCTTGCCGGCCGAGGCCGCGGCCTTCTTGCTCGCCTTCTTCTTCGGCTTCGGCGCGCGGATCTTGCGGCCGTGGCGCGCGGCCAGTTCTCGGACCGCGTCGTCGTGCACGTTGGCGATCGCGGCCAGCACCTCGTCGATCGTCTGCAGGACGTCGGCATCGCCGGTCTGAAACAGCGGATCGACGATGTCGACGAAGCGCTCGAACGCGGTCTCGTCGGCCAGCAGCGGCTCGCGGCAGGCGCGGACGGCGGCGCGGCGCAGCCTGACGTCGGCGTGGCCGGCGAGGCGGCGCAGGTCCTTCCACAGCTTCTTGTTCTTCGTCGCCAGCACGCCGAGGACGTCGCTCGCCAGGGTCTCGGCCACCGGCTCGGTGTCGCACTTCTTGAGCAGACCCTCGACGAACGGCAGGTCGTGCGGCTCGAGCAGCGAGGCGCGGCTGGCGAGAATGCGGATGCCGACGGCCTGCAGTTCGTGGACGTTGCTCTGCCACAGCGTGCGCACGAACGCGGTCATCTGGGCGCGCCCCATCTCCGGGTAGGTCGTGACGAGGTCGCTGGCGGCCGCGTCGATCTCCTTCGGCGCGGCGCCCAGGAACGCGGCGTTGCCACCGAGTTCGGCCTGCCGTCGGGCGGCGGATTCGGGAGAGCCGGCCTCGGTCAGCCGGATCCGGAGCAGCGACATCTCGCGTCCGAAGTTCATGCTCATACGGAAGGCCTCCGGGTCAGGTGCTCGATGAGGTCGAGTTTGGTGAGGATGCCGAGCACGGCTCGGGATTCGTCGACGACGAGCGCGACCTCGCCGCGCTCGAAGATGCGCGGCAGTTCGCTCGTCGGCGCGTGCGGTGCGATGGTCGAGACCTTGCGCACCATGGCCTCGGCGATCGAAGTGTCGGCCGAGGCCTTGCCGTCGACC
>JAGQRA010000330.1 GCA_020425885.1 Planctomycetota bacterium
AGTCGGGCGCGCGAGCGCGCGCGCCCGCCGGCGCGGTCAGCCGTTCGCCTGCGCGGCGGCCTTGCGGCTCTTGACGACGTCCTGCTGGACGTTCGGTGGCACGGCCTCGTAGTGGCTGAACTTCATCGTGAAGGTGCCCTCACCGGCCGTGATCGAACGCAGCTGTGTCGAGTAATCCAACATGGCCGAGAACGGACACTGCGCCTGGATCGTCTGGATGCCGTTGTCGATCTCCATCCCGGACAGCCGGCCGCGGTGCGACGACAGGTTGCCGGCGACGTCCCCGGTGAAGCGCTCCGGCACCCGGATCACGACGTCCATGATCGGCTCGAGCAGGATCGGCCGGGCCTTCTCGAACGCGTCCACGCACGCACGCTCGGCCGCCATCTGGAAGCTGATCGCGTCGGAGTCCACGTCGTGGTATTTGCCGTCGTGCACCTCGACCTGCACGTCCACGACCGGGAAGCCGGCGAGCGGCCCCTTGGCGAGGAACTTGCGGCTGCCCTTCTCGACCTCCGGGATGAACTGCCGCGGGATCGAGCCGCCGACGACCGAGTCGACGAACTCGAAGCCCGCGCCGTGCTCGCGCGGCGCCATGCGCAGGAACACCTCGGCGAACTGGCCGCGGCCGCCGGACTGCTTCTTGTGCCGGTGGTGTCCGTCGGCGCGCGCCGTGATCGTCTCGCGGTACGGGATCGTCGGCGGGCCCTGCTCGATGTCCACGCCGTGGCGGCGGTGCAGCCGCTGGAACGTGATGTCGAGGTGCATCGGGCTCATGCCGGTGACCAGCAGCTCGCCCGTCTCGGGGTCGCGGTGGTACTCCAGCGTCGCGTCCTCGGCGGCGAGCTTCTCGAGCGCCGGGCCGATCTTCTGCTCGTCGGCGCGCGACTTCGGCCAGATGTGGCGCGAGTAGGTGGGCTCGGGGAACGCCGGCCGCGGGAACTCGAGCAGCGCGCCCTCGGCGGTGACCGTGTCGCCGAGGCCGAACTCCTCGATCTTGCTGACGGCGAACAGGTCGCCAGCCGACACCGAGGCCGTCTCCTTGAGCTCGGCGCCTTCGAGGATGTGCAGGTGCGCGATCTTGTGGCTCTTGCCGGTGGCGGTGTCGACGACCGTCTGGTCCTTCTTCAGCTCGCCGCGGTATGCCCGCATGTAGGCGAGGCGGCCGACGTACGGGTCGGAGACGACCTTCCAGACCTTGGCGGCGAACGGGCCTTCGTCGGGCTCGACGAGCTGGCCGTAGACGTCGGTGCCGGGCTTGGCGGCGCCGCGCGCGCCGAAGCAGGCCGGCGACGGGAAGTGGTTGCGCAGGAACTCGACGAGCTGCGACATGCCGAGGCCGCGGTTCGGGCAGACGGCGAACACGGGCGCGAGCTTGCCGCCGGCGATGGCGCGACGGAGGTTCTGCTCGAACTCGTCCTGAGACAAGTGCCCCTCCTCGAGGTAGTGCTCCATCAAGGTGTCGTCGACCTCGGCCTCGTCCTCCTCGATCATCTCGTGGTACTTGGGCGCGTCGGGGCCTTCGTCGTGGGTGACGTCGTGCACGGCGTCGAAGCTGCTCCCCGTGGCGTTCGGGTAGGTGACGGGCACGACCGCGTGGCCGAACGCCTCGCGCAGCTCGGCGACGACGTTGTCGAAGTCGGTGTTGTCGTGGTCGAGGTGCGTGACCACCACGGCGCGGCCGATGCCGGCGCGGCCGGCGGCATCCCAGAGCTGCTGCGCGTGGAAGGTCACCGGGTTGCTGGCGCTGACGACCAACACGGCGGTCTCGACGACGTCGATCGCGGCGATCGCCTCGGCGAGGAAGTCGGGGTGCCCGGGGGTGTCGAACACGTTGAGCTGCACCGGGCCGGCCGGGATGTGGAACACGTGCGACGCCAGCGTCTGGTGCCGCTCCTTCTCCTCCGGCTCGGTGTCGCTGATGCTCGTGCCGTCGGCGGTGCTCCCGAGGCGCGTGGTGAGCTTCAGATGATGGGCGATCGCGTCGACAAGCGTCGTCTTGCCGGCGTGACCGTGGCCAACTACAGCGAGGTTGCGGATCTCGTCGTTGTGTGGGCGCGGGGCGCCCTTCGGTGCATCTGCCATGGTCTTGCTCCGTGAGGTTGTGCGCCCCGGGCTCCCCAGAGAGGCAGCCCCCGTCCGATTGACGAGGGCAAGCTAGGGAGCGGGCCAGGGGCGCCTGTGACGGCAACCCCGACGCCGCGGGGACCTGACGGAGGGCCGATCGGAAGACCGCGGCACCAGGGGGACACCTGGTTATACCGCGATCACCGATCGGCGGAAGACGGGACGAAGGGCCACCTTCGCCACGGCAGATGGAAGCGACGCGCGACGTCGCCGCGGCGCCGCACGCGCCCGCAGCAACGACCGTTCGGGACCGGGCCGCCTAGAGGACTTCGCCGACGACGATCTCGACGCGGCGGTTCGACGCCTTGCTCGACGGGTTGAGCGGGTCGAACTGACCGTAGCCGACCGTGACGATCGCCGCCTCCGGCACGCCCTGCTTGATCAGGAACGCGGCGACGGCGTCGGCGCGCTCCATCGACAGGTGACGGTTGCTGCGGTAGCGGTCCTTCGTCTTGCTGATCGGGTCGGTGTCCGTGTGGCCTTCGATGTAGAAGCGACGGCCGGCGAACTTGGTGCGCAGCACCGACGAGACGTTCTGCAGGACCTGGTGCGCCGAGCTCTTCAGCGCGGTGCTGCCCGAGTCGAACGACACGCGGTTGTTGACGCCGATGCTGATGCG
>JAGQRA010000331.1 GCA_020425885.1 Planctomycetota bacterium
CCCGCCTGCTCGATATGCAGCGTGGCATGCCGGCCGGCGGCTGCGATGTCATCGCGCTGATCGATCGTCACAAGGACGCCGGCGAAGGCGCCGAGCAATGGTCCGACACCCGCGTCCTTCGCGTGCGGCCGGGAGGCAACGGCACGTTCGAGACGATCGCCCCGAACGCGGAGCGCGACACCGGCGCGGCGCAGACCCTGGCCAGCTTCGTCGCCGGTGTCTTTCGCCGATACCCGGCGCAGCATCATGCCGTGTTCATCTGGGATCACGGTGCCGGCTGGGGTGGGATCTGCACCGATGACGACGTCCCGGGCAAGCCCGGGGAAGTGGGGCTGCTCAGCCTGGCCGAGGTCCGCCTCGGTCTGCGCACCGGCCTGCACGCGGCCGGTCTGCTGAAGCTCGATCTGCTCGCCTTCGACGCCTGCCTGATGGCGCAGCTCGAGGTCGCGCTGGCGGTCCAGGACCTCGCCGACAACATGGTGGCGTCGGAGGCCGTGGTGCCGGGCAGCGGCTATCCCTACACGCAGGTGATCCCGCTGTTCGGCAGCGAGCGCTCACCGCGCGACATCGCCGCGGCCATGGTGACCGAGTACGGCAGCTTCTCCGACTCCGCGTTCGAGTCGGGGTCGACGCTGTGCGCGTTCGATCTGCAGCACGCCGCGTCGGTCGCGAAAGGGCTCGACGAGGTCGCTGGACGGTGTCTGCAGGCCTGCGACAGCCACTGGCAGGCGATCGCCCGCGCGCTGTTCTTCGCCGAGTGCTTCGAGGTCCGTGCCGACCGCGTCGCGGACCACGCGCAGGGCAGCATCGACCTCGTCGACCTGAGCCTGCGGCTGCGCGGCATTCCGGGCACCGACGCGGCGCTCGAGGCGCTGCGGCAGCAGATCGCGGCCATGGTGATCGCGCGCTACAAGGGCGCCGAGCGCACGTTGAGCAAGGGGCTCTCGATCTACGGCCCGCATCGGCGCGGCCAATACAGAGCCGACTACGACCAGGCGCCGCTGGCGTGCGGCAACCGCTGGCCGCAGCTGCTCGCGCGCGTGCACGCCGAGGCGGCCAGGGACCAGAGTCCGCTGCTCGTCGCCGACTTCCGCCAGCTCGATGCGTTCGGCAAGCCGTCGGCGCAGGCGGCGCCGTTCGGCGGCGATCGGCTGCTGTTCACCGCCACCGGCAATTCGATCGTCGAGGTCCGCGTCCACGACTGGCAGTTCGATCAGGCCGCGAAGCGCTGGCTGCTGCTGCGCAAGCAGCTCGTGACCGATCCGATGTGGCCGGCGCGATGGGCGACGGCCGCCGCCGCGGACATGATCGATCTGGTCATGCCGCAGTTCGTCGACGGTCGCAACGAGCTGTTCCACGAGCTCAGCGGCTTGACGTTCGCCGTCACCGATGGCTCGATCCAGACCTACGGCACGCTCGACATGGCGACGCCGTCGACCCAGGCACCGATCACCGCGTTGGCCCGCTTCACCGCCAAGGCGACCGGCAGGCAGGACGTGGTCCAGGTCGCCTTCGACCGCGCCGAGTGGAACATGGTGTCGATGCGGCCGATCACCAACCCCGCACCCGGCTCGGTGGCGCGCGCACTCGCCCCGGCCGCCGGCGACACCTTCGAGTTCTGGTTCGAGACCATGGGCGAGGACGGTAAGGAGGCGGGCTTCCTGACGCCGGCGCTGACCTGGGGCGAGGCCGGGCTGCGGCTGATCGCCGAACCGGACGAGCCGGGCCGTTATCGCGCCGAGATGATCGCACGCACGATCGAGGGCCGCACCGCGACGGCGAGTCACGACTACGAGATCGTCGAGAACCCCGACCTGAAGCCGTGGCCCGAGAGCTGGCAGGACTTCGATCCGAACGACCTCGTCGGCACCTGGGATCAGTTCAAGATCATCGGCCCGCAGCAGTATCAGGATCTGAAGACCTCGTGCGAGGTCGCGGCGACCGACCGCGGCAACCTGTTCACCGTGGTCAGCACGGGCGGCCCGACCGGGACCGAGTTCGTGACCCGGCCGTTCTGGTTCTTCGAGTTCCTCGGCATGCCGTGTCTGCGCATCGTGACGATGATCGCCGACGGCCAGAAGTTCGGTTGGTACGGCCCGGTGCGGTTGGGCGAGAAGGACGGCAAGAAGGTCCTGTTCATGAAGGCCGTCAACACCAGCGGCGTCGTCTGGGAGTGGCGCAAGCGATGAGGCCCTGCCCCCGAGTCGTCGCGCTGCTGGCCGGCGTGGTCGCCGGTTGTGCGGCCCCCGAGTTCGCGCGCTTCGGTCCGATGCAGCCGGGCGGCGAACGCGACCGCGTCGAGCGCCGCGGGTTCTCGATCGCCGTGCCGCAGGGGTTCGAGCTTCGCCATGGCGACGATGCGACGGCGCTCGACGCCTTCGAGAACCCGCCGGACAACGGTCGCTACCGGGTCTACCGCACGCTGAAGGTGCAGCCGGTCGCCGCGGTGGTCGCCGGTGATGTCGGTGCCATGTCGGCGGCTGCGCTCGCGGCGCTGCAGCGATTCCGCGCCAGCGATGGCCTCGAGGTGCTCGAGACCGGCCGCGCCGAGTTGGCCGGGCGCGAGGGCTGGTTCCTGCGCGGCACGATCGCAGGCCCGGCGGCGGGCTGGCGCCTCGACGTGCTCGATTACTACGTGCCGGCCGCGACGACGGGCTTCGTCGTCGCGTTCACCGGACCCGAAGGGCAGCTGGCGGCGTGTCGCGAAGCGTGCGCCGCGACCGCGGCGTCACTGCGTGCGGCGGCAGTGCCGGTGGCGACGCCCGTGCCTGAGCCTGTGCCCGGGTCGACTCCGGATCCAGTCGCAGCCTCCCTGACCTGGTTCGACGGTAATCGCATCGCCCTGCAGTTGCCGGGCGGGTGGCTGCGGCTGCCGCAGGCCGAAGGCCTGATCGCGAGCCTCCGCCTCGAGGGCGGCAGATCGAGTTGCACGCTCACGCACGAGACCCTGGCCGGCGACCTCACGCTCGAGCGATTCGCGCGCGACCGGATCGCCGAGCACGCCGCGAAGTGGGCGGACCTGCGCCTGCTCTTGATCGATCGCCAGTCGCGGTCGGGCCGGACCGCATTGCGCGTTTGCGCCGCATGCCGCGACACGAACGGTGGCGATACGATCGTCATCGACGACACCTTCGTGGTCGGTGGCGGCTCATGCGATCGATTGACGTTGCGTTGCCCGCTCGTCGAGTACCAGGGCAACCGCGCGGCGATCGAACAGCTCGTCGCTTCGTTGCGTTGGCAGAAGTGAGCGGTGGCGTGTTAAGCTGCGCCGAGGCGCCCGTAGCTCAGTTGGAAGAGCACCGGCCTTCTAAGCCGATGGTCGCAGGTTCGAGCCCTGCCGGGCGTGCCACCGGACCCGTGACCGCGCGTCGGCGTCACAATTCGCCGAAGGCCAGGCGATGGCCGTCAGGGTCTTCGACCACCAGCTCGCGGATGCCGTGCGGCGCCATCTGCGGCGCGGACAGGATCGTGGCTCCGCGTCGCTGCAGGTCGGCGTGCAGTTCGTCGAGGTCGTCGACGTAGAGGTAGACGTCGCGTTCGAACGCCGGCCGCTGGCGCCGCGGTTCGACGCCGCGACGGATCTGGAAGTGGATCCAGACGCCGAAGCGCTTGACGATCGCGTAGACGCCATCCGGTTCGGCGGGCGAAGGCTGGAACACACCATCGACCGGGTCGAGGTCGAAGCCGAGTACGTCGCGGTAGTACTCCGCCGTGCGCCGCACCTTGGCGACGCCGAGCACGGGTGAAGCTCGCCAGGTCCGGTCGTTCATCTCATTGACCCGCAGGCGGCTGCCACAGCTCGACCTTGTTGCCCTCGGGATCGATGACCCATGCGAACTTGCCGAACTCGCTCTCTTCGGTCTTGTCGAGCACATCGCAGCCCTCGGCCCTGAGCGCCGCGACGACGGCGTCGAGGTCCTGGACGCGGTAGTTGATCATGAACGGGGCCGTGCTCGGCACGAACTGCTCGCCGCTCTCCGGGCTGACGCACCAGATGGTCGAGCCGCCGGTCGGCTGGCCATCCGAGTCGGTCCAGGTGAAGGCGGCGCCGCCCCAGTCCTGGACGTCGATGCCGAGGTGGCGTCGGTACCAGGCGCGCAGCAGCGGCGCGTCCTTCGCCTTGAAGAAGATACCGCCGATGCCGGTGACTCGCTGCATGGGATTCTCCATTGTTGGTTGTTCGGGGTTTGCGGCCGTGCCGGCGCTACGCCTCGTCATAGGCGCGCTCGAGCGTCGCCACGTCGAGCTTGACCATATCCATCATGGCAGCCATCACGGCCTGCACCCGCCTCGGATCGCGGTCGCCGATCAGTTCGGTGAAGCGCCGCGGGATGATCTGCCACGAGACGCCGAACGGGTCGGTGATCCAGCCGCAGCGGGATGGCTTCGCCCCGGCGCTCACGAACAGGTCCCAGTAGCGGTCGACCTCGGCCTGGTCCGCGCAATCGACGTGGAGCGAGAAGCCCTCGGCGAACGCGAAGTGCGGACCGCCGTTGAAGGCCATGAAGACCTGGCCGCCGACGACGAACTCGGCCGCGGCCACCGGGCCGTCGTCGCCGTTGCGGGCGACGTTCCGGATCTCGGAGTCCGGGAACGTGGTCGAGTAGAACTCCATCGCTCGCTCGAGCTGGTCGTCGAACATCAGGAACGGCGTCACCTTGGACATCGGGGATCCTGCTTGCGTGCCATATCGGTGGCGCAGCGTAGCGCGGCGACGCCCGGCTCCGGTAGTCGTCTCGGCAAACAACGAACGGGTCTCGAGCCGGCCGCCGGGGCGCGGAAAATCAGCGTTCACGCCGCCGCACCGATCGCTATCGTCGCGGCCCATGCATCCATCGCATCCGCGCCGCGGGAATCGTCGCCTGCGGTCGCCGCTCAGGCTCTCGCCCGGCTGTCTGCTGCTGGCGTCGTTGTCGTTGACCTCGTGCGAGTCGGTGCCGTTCTACGACAAGGGGATGCTGGCCAGCGCGCTGATGAGCTTCGACGAGAGTTCGCCGGACGATCACGCGCAGCAGAAGGTCTTCTACTCGCGCGAGGCCAGCACCGGCGGCATCGGCAGCAAGGCCGGCGGCGGCTGCGGGTGCACGAATTGAACCGGCCTGCCTGCCTGTTGGCCGCGATCGTCGCCTGCCTGTCGGTCGATGCCGCAGTCGCGCAGAGCGGCGGTAATCCGCCGCAGTCGCCGCGCGCGACGATGACGCAGGATTCGACCGCCGAGAACGCCAAGGCGTCGCTCGGCGAAGCGGGCACCGGCAGCTACGAGTTCCGGCTCAGCTACTACGACAACGACGACAACGGCGATGGCAACCCGTTCCTCGACGAGTCGCTGAGCGTCATCGAGCCGGTCGTCTACTTCGACCTCAACGTCACCGACACTTTCAAGGTCTGGTCGCAGCTGAGCGTCGACGTGGTGTCGAGCGCCTCGATCGAACGGCTGCGCAAGTATCCGCAGCAGTCGGGGGCGTCGGGGGATCTCTACATCGGTGTCGATCTGGGTGTGACACATCAGTCGACACCCGAGGTTCAGCTCGGCGGCAACGTGCATGTCAGCAACGAGTACGACTACAACAGCCTGGGTCTGGGCGCCTTCCTCGCCCGCGACTACGACGGTCACAACACGACCTTGAAGGCCACCGGCAGCGTCTACCTCGACAGCCTCGACGTGATCCGCTTCAACGGCGTCAACGAGGGCACCGACGATCGGTTGGCGCTCAACGGGGCGATCGATTGGTACCAGGTCATCAACCCGCGGACACACGGCGAGTTCGGTCTCGGCCTGACCTACCAGGACGGCATGCTGTCGACCCCCTACAACGCGGTCGTCGTGCTCGATCCGACGGATCCGCCCAACAACAACCTGCCGAACTACGACCGCGGCACCGAGATCGCCGAGGTGCTGCCCGATACCCGCTTCCGCGGCGCGCTGCACGGCCGCGTGCGCCATGCGGTGTCGGATCATTGGGCGCTGGAGCTGGGCGGTCGGCTCTATGCCGATGACTGGGGAGTGGTCAGCAGCACGCTCGAACCGCGCGCCTATACCTGGCTGGTGCAGGACCGCCTGCGCTTGCGCCTGCGCTACCGGTTCTATGCTCAGAGTGCCGCCGACGGCTACGGGTCGAGCTTCCTGCTCACCGCGCCCGCGATCCGCACCCAGGACTCCGACCTCGGCGCCTTCGACGCGCACACCATGGGCGCCCGCCTCGATTGGTTCGACGGTGGCGGCTGGCGGGTCGACGTCGGCGGCGACTACACGCTGCGCAGCGACGGGCTGGACTTCCTGTTCCTCAGCATCGGCTCGAGCCGCAAGTTCTGACTCAGCTCGCCTGGACGCCA
>JAGQRA010000332.1 GCA_020425885.1 Planctomycetota bacterium
ACTTGATCATCGCCCTCCGAGCCGTGTTTTGGCCATCGTAGACTTGAGTTGGGGAGGCACAATGGTGCGACGGCGGAACATGGGTTCGGCCTTCAGGCCGGATCTCGTCGCGCCAGTGTCAGGCCGCGTTCGAATCTCGGCATCGCAGGCTTCCGTTCCGCCAAGCGGCCCGGCTCTCGGCTGCGCGTGATGTCGTCCCTCAAGTTCTCGCGCTTGGTCACGCGGGGGACGAACGCAGCAGCGCTTCCCTGCTGCTGATGCCAACGCCCTGCTCGATTCGCCATCACCTCAGAATGCTTCGACGGGCTCACCCAGGTCCGCATACCCGGCCGCCGTCAACGCGGTCGCGAGCCTGCCGATGTCCTGGTGGTACTGAACGTTGCAAAATGGGGTCAGGTTGGAGTCGCTGTCCGTCGTGTCGAACAGCACGTCAAGCAGCGGAGCTGCCTGCCATCCGATGCGCACGATACCGACGTGCAGGCTCATCGGAGGAGTCTGTTCGCACAGTGCGAGGCGCACGCGCGCGAGCCGGTCCTTGCTGCCCCTCAGGGTCCGGGCGAGCTCCTCGCCGAGGTAACGGTGCAGCTTCGTGAATCGGGTGCTGACCGTCATGCCGATCGCGTTGCCGGACAGCGCGCCCGCCGCGATCAAGCCGTTGTACGCATCGACCAGGATCTTCGCGGCGAGGATTGCCCGTCGATGCAAACCGTCGGGAGACGTGCGGAGATCCTCGTGCACGGCCGTGACAATCTGCGACGGGATGATTGCCGGATACGAGGCAGACGGATCTGCCGGAAGATGGAGGGTGTGGCGCGGTGGCGGAGCCGACGCCTCGAGCCGGACGTAGCCGTCGGTCGGATCCTGTCCGACGGCAAACCGCACGCTTGGGCCCAGGTTGTCGTCGTGAAGATAGATGTGCTGCACGCCGCCGTCCTGGAGTTGGACGGTGCCGACTTGTGGGACGGGCGGTGCACACTCGCGGAAACCAACGGCGCACACCGCATGTGCCCCGCTGTTCTCCAACTCGCCGATGATCAGGGCGGGATACCCCGACCTGATCAGAGACGCGCACGCAGCTGCGAACCTGTCCCGTGTGAACGCGGCGCGTCCGTTCTTGCCCGTGTCGCCCTGCAACACCACCGGCGCGAGCCCAGCCTCCTTGATGGCCTCGCAGAGCTGATAGATCGTCAGCCCCGATGAAGGGAAGACGCGTGACCCGAGCGAGGCGTTCCGGTGGGCGAACCGAGTGATGTCAGCTGTCGTCGGGATCGCGTGGTGGTCATCGAACGCGGACGAATGGAGCATGGACCAGAGTGCAACGGTGGCGCATGCCCCCACTGCCGCATCCTGCTGCTGCCAGGCAAGTCCGTACACGCGCAGCGGGATGCCAGCGACGTGGCACCTGTACTCCCTCGCAGGGTTCGTGACTCGCGGTGGCGTCTTGGCCAAGTCAGGGTACCAACGAACGACCGTTCGTCCGAGGGGCGCGGATGGGATCGGCCGGATCACCACGAAACCGAGATACGCCTGCTGCAGGTACGCGATCGCGGCCTTGCTTCCACCGGCTGCCGAGCGGATTCGGTCTCGTGAGACCTTCGTCGAGAAGAAATGGCAGCGGCGGCAACGGTTTGAGTAGCCGCGCGAGCTCACGCCGTAGAACGCTGCGAACTCCGAGAGGTAGTCACGGTCGAAGTACGCTGGCTCCTCGAGCACCGTTGTCGCACCCAGGTCGGCGAGGTAGTGGCGCAGGTAGACCGCTTGGTCACGTCTCCCGAGCGCGACCAGTGGATCCTTCTGGCCATTGAAGTCGTGAAACCTGAGCTTGGCCAAGCCTTGGCGGTCCTTCTCAGCCTTGAGTTGGCTGGCTCAGTACGTCCGGGGTGACCGGCGTCTTGAACGCCTGGGCCTGCTCATCCCCCTCAACTCTGGATCGATCCAGGTCGAGGGCAGCCAGAAGCACCTTCAGGTCCGCAGGCTCAGGGACCCTCTCGATCGGCGACTCCCACGATCCGGGCGGTGCGGTCCACAGGGAGAAGGCTTCGTGGCTTCCTTGACCTGATTCATGGACCTCGATGCGCTTGCCGCTCCTCTTGGTCATGTCGACTCCATCATGGAGCTGAGACTCTAGTTGGTGCGGTGGATCGATTCGACGCTGCGCTCAGAGAACCGCCTGCTTTCCGTGGAGAAGGTGCCGCGGTCCACGGCAAGAGGGCCTCATTCGGTTCCCACACCTGAGATGCAGTAGGGGCAGCCGGGTTCGGGAGGGTCCACCCGAGCGGAGACCAACCCGAATGTGCCGCGGTACTCGAGATGGGGCCGAGCGGCACGCAGCCCGGTTGCCGCAGCAGCGAACTCCGCCACGCCGAGCGATGCGATGATCCCGTTCAGGTACACGACTGCTGGACCGGAGCCCTGGAGTGCGCCCGCTTCGATGCCGTAGATCGCCTTCCTGTCGCGACGCTCGGCGTCGTCGGCGAGCGACGTCTGGATGTCCTCTTGCGAGAGCAGCCCGAGGCAGTACAGGCACCCTCTGCCGGACATGGCTACGCAGACGCGGCCCCCCCAGTCTGTTTGGTTCTCGCTGACGTAGATCTCGGTCGCGAGGTCGACGTACGGCCTGCGCGCCTCGGCACACCGCTGCGTCAGCAGGAGTCGCGCGCCGTCGTTGTCGACGCACCCGAATATCCAGTCCGCGTTCCGAATCTCCTGCTCGACGACTGCATCGCGCAGATCGCATTGATGCGCCACGATCTCGATCCCGGGATCGATGGCGGCAACGAGTCGGTGTGCGATCGCGACCTTCGGCTTTCCCAGCGGATCGCTTGTCCATGCCCCGACCAACCGATTCCGGTTGGTCTCATCGAGGACGTCCGGGTCGACGACGATCAGTTGACCAGCGCCCAGGTACGCCAACTGCTGCACGATGTGAGAACCCAGGCCGCCGGCTCCGACGATCAAGACCCGAGTGCTGCGCAACCTGTCTTGGCCCTCGGCTCCAAAAAACCTGCGCTGTCGGTCAAACCGGTCCATGAGTCCTCCAGCCACGACTCGACGTGTAGCCGGTCGGGAGCATCCGCTTGCCACCGACCAGAACCGCATCGATCGTGCGTGCTCGACCTCCAGGCTCGGTCCAAATCAGCGCGTCGAATCCGGCTGGCGCTACGACGATTGCCGCGTACGGTCGCTGCGGCAGCCGAAACATGACGTGCGGGACGACCTGAGCAAGTCCGGCCAGGTCGCTCGGCGAGAAGCAGGCAGCACTCTCGAAGTCGTAGGGGTGCGAGTGCGTCTCGATAAGCACGGCGTTCATGTCGTGCGCAGTTCGGATCATCCGTTCGTGCACATCCGCCCGGAGTTCGAGGTGGCCGAGAGTCCGGATGTTGAACTCCTCCGGCTTCACGAAGTACTTCTCGATGACTCGGAGCTGCAACCGGCCAGCGTCCACGGCGGATGTCGCGAAAAGGAACGCTGCTTCCTCGGCCTCGGGCTCCACAGGCAGCAGGTGCGCGAGCACGGCTGCGTGATCAGCCGCGGCGAGTTCAACGACGGCGCTCACCACCTACACTCCTTGCAGGAAGCGATCGCGGAAGCCGATGGCGTAGTTGACGAGGTTCGACCCCTCGGCGATGTTCGCCCTTGGCCTCCACTGGTCGCCGTCCGACGTCCACGACAGCAGGGCCCAGCTTCCTGGAAACGGCGGCTGCCTGCTGGCTGGGTCCTGGATGTTGCTCGGGGGACTGCCGGCGACACGGATACCGGATGGCACCCAGATGCCGTACGGCGCCTGGCCCGGATGGCCTGGCTGCGCGTGGAACGCGACGGGCAAGGGGCGAGGCGTCCAGCCCAACGCCTCCGCTGCCGGATAGTCCGGGATCATGAACCAGTGCCCGTCTTCCGAGTACACGATGTCGGGGAAGACGCCGCGCAGCAACCTGAGCTCGGCGGATACGCGTTCGGTCAGCGCGTAGCCCCGCTTCCACTGCACCTTCTTGGCGAAGCCCTGGCCCGGCCGGAGTTCGATGGTCTGCCCAGGAGCCAGAGTTCGGCTTTCGTTGGTCTTGAGGTCGATCTCGAGTACACCCAGCGTCGCCTCCCATCCGCCCAGACGGAGGATCTCCTCCGTGGTAATGGTCGGTCGATCCCACTCGTGAATGGTGCCCTCGATGTTGATGAAGTACTTGGGCCCGTGGGGGCCGGTCGAGTCGTTGGTCATGTGAGATGCCTCGCGTTGCGAGAAAGCAACGTGTGATCGAGATGTAGCACACAGACCGAGTGTTGCAAGAGGGTGCCGAGCGTTTTAATCTAGCAACGATGACGAGGACCCATGACTCGACCACATCTTGACGTTCGCGCGCTTCGCGACGCACTCGACCAACAGCGGCGAACTAGGAAGCTATCGTGGCGCCAAGTTGCTTCTGAAGCTGGGGTTAGCCCTTCGACCCTGAGCCGGATGGCCGATGACAAGCGGCCCGACGTAGACAGTTTCGCGGCTCTTGTGAAGTGGCTCGGCGTTCCGGCAGACGCGTTCTTGGTGACGGGAAAGGGCGAGACGATCGCCGCCCAGCAAGCCAGTGCAGTCCTCTCGACACACCTTCGGGCCGGCAAGAACCTCTCGCCGGAAGCAGTCGACGCCGTCCAGGATCTGCTCGGAGCGATTCAGCGTCTGATGGATTCTGGCAGTGCAGCTCCACCGAGAAACGAGGATGGCAGCTGACTACCGCCGGGGCTTCAAGGCGCTCGCCGAACGCCTCGCCCTCGAGGTTCGTGACGGCATGGGAAGCGACTGGCAGGGGCGGCTCGATCCCAGGGCGCTCGCGAAGCACGTGGGCGTGGTTGTCTTCGACCTTCCCGAGATGCGACGCCTCGGCATGAAGGAGGAGTCGCTCCGGTTCCTGCTTGGGCGCGGGCGGCGCGAGTTCTCTGCCGCGCTCTTCGAGAGCGATGGCGTGCGCGTGATCGTCGCGAACCCCTCGCACTCCGCTGTTCGACAGGCGAGCAACATCGTCCACGAGGTCGGCCACGTTCTCCTTCGTCATCAGCCCCCGACCGAGATCATCGACGCTGGCTGCCGCCGCTGGGACGCGACCATGGAACTCGAGGCCGACTGGCTGGCCGGCGAGCTTCTCGTACCGCGGCGAGCAGCGCTCGAAGTGGCAAGGCAGCAGACTGACGCAGAAGCTGCCGCGCAACGGTTCGGCGTCAGCCGAGCGTTGATGGAGTGGCGTCTCAACCACAGTGGTGCGAGGAAGCAGGCTGCCCGGGAGCGTTCGGCCTACGAGCGGAACATGCCGAGTATCCTGCGAGGGCATGTGCGCTGATCCTGCAAGGTCAGGGGAGGCGCCAGACGCGCGTTCGTTCAGTCAGTGGACGCCAGGCACCGGGTGGCCGTGGTTTCTCCCGAAGAGCGTGCAACGCCCACCGTTGGCCTCGTCTGCGGTTGTCCTGGTACCCTAAGCGAGAGCATGTCGAACAACCCACACGGTCCCGCGGCCAAGTCCGGATCGGGCTGCCATTCTCATCAGCATGAAGCCGCGCACGACGGCAAGCGAGGGCCGGATGCCGCCCGAGGTCCGGCATCGCTAGGCAACTACACCTGCCCGATGCATCCAGAGGTTCGGCAGGTAGGGCCAGGCCTCTGCCCGATCTGCGGCATGGCCTTGGAGCCGCTGGACGCCACCGTCGGCGAGGACGATTCCGAGTTCCGGGACATGCGTCGACGCTTCGTCTGGAGCATGGTCTTCACGTTGCCGATCCTGCTCCTCGCGATGGGCGACATGGTCTTGCCCGGCGCGCCCGTGCACAGTTCCCTCGGAGCGTCTGCGCGCTGGCTCGAGCTCGCGTTCGCGACTCCCGTCGTTCTCTGGTCCGCTTGGCCCCTTTTGCTGCGGGGCTGGCAATCGGTCGCTCGCCGGAAGCTCAACATGTTCACGCTCATCGGCTTGGGCGTGTCTGTCGCATACGTCTACAGCGTGCTCGCCGTCGTCGCTCCGGCCTCGTTCCCCGATGGGTTCCGGGGCGAGCACGGTGTTGCGGTCTACTTCGAAGCGGCGGCGGTCATCGTGACCCTCGTGCTGCTCGGCCAGGTTTTGGAACTGCGCGCGCGCAGCAGCACGGGGGCTGCGATCCGGGCCCTTCTCGACCTGTCACCGAAGACGACTCATCGCATCGGGGCGGATGGCGACGAAGAGGAGATCGTGCTCGACGCGGTGCAGGTCGGTGACCGTCTTCGAGTGCGTCCGGGCGAAGCGATTCCCGTCGACGGCAGAGTCGTCGAAGGCAAGAGTTCCGTGGACGAGTCGATGGTGACCGGCGAACCCGTTCCGGTCGAGAAGGCTGCGAACGACGCGGTCGTTGGCGGCACTGTCAACTCGACGGGGAGTCTGACTATCGTCGCCGAGAAGATCGGCAGCGAGACACTGCTCGCCCGAATCGTCCAGATGGTTGCGGATGCCCAGCGCAGCCGAGCCCCGATCCAGCGCCTGGCCGACCAGGTTGCGGCATGGTTCGTGCCGGCCGTCATCGCCAGCGCGGCACTCTCGTTCGCCATCTGGAGCGTTTGGGGACCGGAGCCTCGCCTCGCCTACGGCCTACTCAATGCGGTCGCGGTGCTGATCATCGCCTGTCCGTGCGCACTGGGGCTGGCGACGCCGATGTCGATCATGGTGGCGACGGGCCGAGGAGCGCGGCTCGGTGTGCTGTTCCGGGATGCGCAGGCGATCGAGAGCCTGCGCGACGTGGATACGCTCGTCGTCGACAAGACCGGCACGCTGACGCTCGGACAACCGAGGCTGACGCATGTTGCTCCTCGGAACGCGGCCGACGAGACGTCTGTCTTGAGGTTGGCCGCGAGCCTGGAGTCGCGAAGCGAGCATCCACTCGCTCGCTCGATCGTGGCCGGCGCGGAAGAACGCGGCGTGTCTGCGGGCGACGTCCAGGATTTCGACTCCGTGACCGGCATGGGTGTTACGGGCCGGGTTGATGCGAAGACCGTAGCTCTTGGCAACCTGGCGTTGATGCAGCGTGCGGGCGTAACCGTCTCCGAGTCGGATGAGGCTCGAGCGAGGCAGCTGCGGCAGTCTGGCGCTACCGTGATGTTCGTCGCGGCCGGCGGGCAGCTCATCGGCCTACTCGCCGTATCGGACCCCATCAAGGAATCCACTCCGCAGGCCATCCAGGAGTTGCACGGCATGGGGTTGCGAATCGTCATGCTCACCGGCGACAACCGCGAAACCGCCGAGGCCGTTGGTAGGGAATTGGGCATCGACGAGGTCTTCGCCGACGCCATGCCGGACCAGAAGCTTGCGACGATCGATCGGCTGCAGGGCGAAGGCTCCCGCATTGCGATGGCAGGGGACGGCATCAACGACTCGCCCGCCCTCGCGAAGGCCGATGTTGGCATCGCGATGGGAACGGGCACCGACGTCGCCATGGAGAGTGCGGCGGTCACTCTCGTCAAGGGTGACCTCCGCGGGATCGTTCGAGCCCGTCAGCTGAGCGGCGCCACGATGAGGAACATCAAGCAGAACCTCTTCTTCGCGTTTGGCTACAACGCCGCCGGCATTCCGCTAGCCGCGGGCCTGCTCTACCCGCTGAACGGATGGCTGCTGAGTCCCATGGTGGCAGCAGCGGCGATGAGCCTGAGCTCCGTCTCGGTGATCGCCAACGCGCTGAGGCTGCGGGGCTCCGGCAACACGTAGCCGCGTGTTGCCTGCCTCGGCGGGCGGGACCAGCCAGGACCTGACGACCAGCCCTCCAGATCCTGTTGGGCAACATCGGGCGGCATCTTGATCCGATGGCGCCAGAGGGGATGAAGCCAAGGGCTACCTGGCGGCAGCTGGAGTTCCGATCACGAAGGAGGCGGTGTCGAAGCAGAATGCCCCACAAGTCCGCATTCCCTTCCGTCGGGTGGCAGCGCCACCGGTAGTGCCAGCATGTCTGCCTGGGTACGCAAGTTGCCACGCAGCCGATCGTCCGCGACTGGCCTACACGCGCCGGCGCCCACACGCAAACCAGGAGCCATGCTGCACCACCCCGCCGTTCCCTGGCATTCCCGTTCATGCTGTCAGCATGAGACGTTGCGCCAACGGGGTGCCGTGTAACTGCATGCCCCTGTCCCGCTCAATCCTGGCTTGGCTCTGCGGGGTCCTGATGCTGATCTCAGGAATGCCGCTTGGGGCACAGGTCGCTTGCGAACACGACGCGCCCGCTGTCCATGGAGGCGTGGTGGCGGGGTGTTGTGACGTGCGATGCTGTTGCTGCCAGCGGTCCGGGGACCAGAAGACTTGTCACTGCGACAAGGGCGAGCACCCTGCCCCTCCGCCGGCCGCCCCGGCGCCGCACCAGGAACAGGCGACTGAGCCGAAGTCGACATGGCGACCGCTGCCGCCTGCAACCCTGCCGGCCTGCGAGCCACAGATCCTGGAGGATGCGGGGCTCCCTATCGGGCTGCTGCCGCAGCTCTCGCGACAGAAGGCGCTGTCGGTCTGGCTCTGCTAGCGGACCTCGGTAGAAGCACTCTGTACCCACCGCATCATGGTGGACGCCGGCGACTCGCCGGTGGTCAGTCTGTCAACCGATCCCGTTTCAAGCCGAGACCAACCATGGCCTTCCACTGCCGGGCCTGCGCATCCATTCGATCAACAGCGCTATTGTTGGTGCTGCTCTCCCTGGGCGGCTGTTCGGCGTTCTATGAGCTGTCACCGGAGGTCCAGCAACGCATTGCCAGCGAGAGCGAGGCTCTCTCGCCGAAGATCACGGAAGACGAAGCGGTACAGGAGGCGGCGTCCTCGGCGATCCGCAGAGAGCTGGCGTTGCCAGAGCCGATCGCGATTCCCGAGTCGGCCGCGCTGCGTGACTACGTGCAGCTCGCGCTGAGCCGCAACCCCAGGATCCAGGCACGCATCCGCGACATCGAAGCTCTCGGCCTGCGTGTGCCGCAGGTTTCGTCGCTGAGCGACCCCATGCTTTCGATCGTGCCGCCTACCGGCGACATGGTGCAGACAGCGGGCGGCGAGATGGGTGGTGCCATCGGTCTCAGCCAGGGAATGCCGTGGCCCGGCAAGCTCTCGGCGATGGGCCGCGCTGCCGAGCAGGTGGTTCGCATCGCCCTCTCGAACCTGGACACCGAGCGACTCCGCGTGATCGCCGACGTCAAGCAGGCCTACGCGGACCTCTACCAGGCGCAGGTTTCGATCGACGTCAGCCGCGAGCTCGAGACGCTACTGCAGCGCGTTCGTGACAGCGCTCAGGCTCGCGTCGCGGCCGGGACCACGAGCCAGCAGGACCTGCTGCGCTCCGAGGTCGAGCTCTACGCACTCACCAACACGCGCATCGACTACGAGCAACAATTCACGACCACAGCGGCGCGGCTCAACATCCTCATGGATCGCGCCGTCGACGCGCCACTTCCGGCGCCACGTGCGATCGAGCCGGAGCCGCTGCAGTGGCGGCTTCTGGACCTCCTGCGTCGTACGGACGAAACAAGTCCACAGCTCGCGGCTCTGCGGCAGGCCGTGCAGCGTGACCTCGTGAACGTCGAACTCGCGAAGCTGCAGTACTACCCAGACTTCAGTCTGGGCGGGTTGTTCACCTTCATCATGAACGGGGGCCGCAGTCCCGTTGCCAACGGAGATGACGTCTGGAGCCTCAACGTCGGCGTCACGCTGCCCATCTGGTTCGACAAGTTGCGCAGCGGGGTTCTGCAGCGCAACGCGGAAACCTTGGCGAGCGCACTTCGCTACCGCAGCGGCCGCAACGACGTGCTCTTCGCGCTGCAGAACCTGCTGGTGCGGGTCGACACCGACTATCGCAAGGCGATCCTGCTGCGGGATGGCATCCTGCCGCGCGCGCAGCAGGCAGTGAGCGTAGCCCAGAGCGGCTACGAAGCTGGCCGAGTCGACTTCGCCACGCTGCTAGCTGGATGGCGGCGCCTCCTCGAATTGAGCCTCGACTACCACCGCTCCCTGGCCAGCCTGGAGCGCAACCTCAGTGAAGTGGAGTTCGTCGCCGGCGGCGATCTGCAGCCGCGCGACCCACAGGAGAAGCGACCATGAACCCAGCGAGTAATTCGACTGTCCCCGCGCCCACCGAGAATCGCCAGCCGCCCAAAGCCTGGCGCACGTTTCGCCTGCTCGTGCTGCTCCTGATCGTTGGCGGCAGCATGTTGTTCATCGGCGACCGGTTTGGTCAGCGCATCGGCGCAACGCTTCGGCAGATGTGGAGTGACATCACCGGGTCCAAGCCTCACGGCGAGAGCAAGGAGGCGAGCAACAAGTTCTACACCTGCGGCATGCACCCCTGGGTGATCCTGCCGGAGCCGGGGCTCTGCCCGATCTGCCACATGGATCTGACTCCGCTCGACCCGGCGAAGTTCACCGGCGAGATCGCGATCGACCCTGTGCTGGCGCAGAACATCGGCGTGCGGACCGCCCTCGTCGAGACGGGACCGCTGGTGGGCACGGTGCGAACGGTCGGCAAGGTCGACTACGACGAGACGCGCCTGCACGACGTCAACCTCAAGGTCGCAGGCTGGATCGAAGAGCTACACGTCGACTTCCTCGGCGCCAACGTCGAGAAGGGCCAGGCGCTATTCGAGCTCTACGCCCCCGAACTGTTCTCGGCGCAGCAAGAGTACGTGCTTGCGCTCCAGCAACAGCAGCTTCCGGGGGTCGTGCATGTGCCGCGCGTCGCGGAGGACGCGGTGTCCGGACTGCAGGCGACTCGTACGCGGCTGACGTACTTCGGCATCGACGACGAGCAGATCGAGGAACTCGCCAAGACAAGGCAGCCGCGGAAGACGATGACGATCAAGAGCCCGATCTCCGGCACCGTCATCCGGAAGATGGCGGTCGCCGGCATGCGGGTCGATCCGGGCATGCAGATGTACCGGATCGCAGACCTCACCAAGGTATGGGTGACGGTCACTGTCTACGAGTACCAGCTGCCGTTCGTCGAGCTGGGTCAGGAAGCAACCATGACCCTCTCGTACATCCCGGGAGAGGAGTTCCCAGGACGCGTCACCTACGTCTATCCGTGGACCGACGAGAAGACTCGCGAGGTGAATGTCCGCCTCGAGTTCGACAACGACAGCGGCCTGCTCAAGCCTGGCATGTTCGCCAATGTGCAACTCCGGCGGACGCTGGCTGCCGAGCGGACACTGGTCAGCCGATCGGCGGTCATCGACACCGGCGAACGTCAGGTCGCCTTCGTGAGTCTCGGAGGTGGACGCTTCGAACCGCGCCCGTTGCGTCTGGGCATCGAGACCGAAGGCGGAAAGGTCGAAGTCGTCGATGGCCTGAAGCCCGGCGAACGAGTCGTCACCAGCGCCCAGTTCCTGCTGGACAGCGAGAGCAAGATCCGTGAGGGCCTGCTGCGAATGATCCGCGGCGACCTGGTCGGCAGCGAGCAGGAGGGTGTCGCAGGGCCGGAGATCGACGCGCTGCCACCGGATCTCGCCGCGGCCGTGGGGCGAACCCTCGGCGCATACTTGCAGATCGGCAGCCAGCTCGCGAGCGACACGACGACGGGGATCGGAGAACAAGCGCGTTCGCTTGCTCAGGGCGTGGATGCGATGCTCGCGGTCGCCATTCCAGGCCACGAGCACTTCTGGCACCAGCACGACGAGGCAGCGACGATCCGGGGCAAGGCGCTGGAACTCGCCGGGCTTGCTGACCTCGCTGCGGCGCGGTTGGCCTTCTACGACCTGAGCATCGCCTTCGGGAAGCTGCTGCGGGCGACCGGTGTCCCCTCGACCCACGAGCAAGCAGTCGAGGAATTGCATTGCCCGATGTTCCGCGAAGACCAGGGCGGTGCGATCTGGCTGCAGGAAGCGGGGGCAGTTCGCAATCCGTACTTCGGCAGCAAGATGCTGGGGTGCTTCGATCGTCGTTCTTCGCTGCCGCATGCCGAAGCCGGCTCCCCCCGAGGCGAAACAGCAGTCGTAGACAATGCCGTCGACGCCATCGTCGCCAGCTATCTGGGGGCCGCGGATGCGCTAGCTCAGGACAGGACCGATGGACTTCCGGAATCGTGGGGAGATCTGCGGAAGAGTGCTCAGGCTCTCGCGGGGGCAGCCCAGGGCAAGACAGCCGAACTTGCGAAACGACTTGCGGCAGCGGTGCCCGCCGACAACCTCGATCTGGCTGCCACGCGGGAGGCGTTCGAGAACCTGTCGAAAGCGGTCATCGATCTCTTGCGGGAGGCCCCGGCCGGCCGTGTCCTCGAGCGTGCCTTCTGTCCGATGGTCGAGGCCTCGTGGTTGCAGTCCGACAAGCAGCTCCGCAACCCCTACATGGGCGCCGAGATGCTCGAGTGCGGCAGCGTCAAGGAGACCCTGCCTGCGCGG
>JAGQRA010000333.1 GCA_020425885.1 Planctomycetota bacterium
AAGTCGCCGGCGATGCCGCCGCCGATCTGGAAGAAGCCGACTCCCTTGCCCTTCGACAGCACCTTGTAGTCGTCGTAGAGCTGCGTCATGTACTCGATGCCCGACTTGACGATGCTCGCCGAGCACTCGCCGAACTTGACGTGCGAGGCGAAGATGTTGCCGAACGTCGAGTCCTCGTGGCCGGGCACGACCAGCGGCAGGTTCTGTTGCGCGGCGGCGAGCAGCCAGCACTCGTCGGGGTTGCCTTCGAAGTGCTTCTTCCCGAGCTTCAGCACCAGCTCGTAGAAGTACTCGTGCCAGAAGCGGCGCTCGCCGTTCGCGCTCGCCTGCTTCCACATCGGCACCAGGATCTTCTCGACGGCGCGGAACGCCTCGTCCTCGGGGATGCTGGTGTCGGTGACGCGCCGCATGCGCTGATCGAGGATCCGGGTGTCGTCCTTCTTCGTCAGGTAGCGGTAGTCGGGGAAGTCCTTGTAGTGATCGTGGGCGACGAGACGGAACAACGACTCCTCGAGGTTGGCGCCGGTCACCGACAGGCCGTGGATCAGGCCGGCCCGGATCGCCGGTGCGAGCGTGATGCCGAGCTGCGCGGACGACATCGCGCCGGCCATGGCCCAATACATGCGACCGCCCTTCTGGATGTGGTCCCAGTAGGCGAACAGCGCGTCGCGCGTCGCGCGGGAGTTGAAGTTGCGGTAGTTGCGGGTGACGAACTCGAGGATCGGGAGGCCGGTCGCGGTCATGGGGGGCTGCTATAGCAGGTCGTCGGGCCTGATTCGGGCGTAATCATCCGGTGGGCGTCGGTGACTTCAGGCTCGACCGGGGCCGACCAGTCGCGCGTCGTCCACGGTGGCGAGGCCGGCCGCGCGGCATTCGGTCCAGAACCGCCGCAGCCCGTCGAGGTCGCGGCCGTCGAGGTCGTAGTGCGCCGCGCCATGGGTGCCGTCGATGGCGCCGAGTCCGCGGCCGCGCTCGCGCGCCGTGTGCAGCAAAGGCAGGATCGCGTCGGCGTCGGCGCCGGGTCCCAGCAGCCAGACCGCGAACACGAACGGCAGTCCGGTCCAGCCGACCCATTCGGCGCCGAGATCCCAGACCTCGCGGTCGCCGGCATCGGCACGGAGCCCTGTGTCGCCGATCAGCAGGACGAGATCGTGCGGCAGTTCATCGGGGCGAACCGTCGGCGTGATCGTCTCGAAGCGGACCTCGTCGGCCACTGAATCGCGGTGGACGTTCTGCAGCAGCAGGCGCAGCAGGGCCACCGAGGTCGCCGAGCTCTGGTCGAGGCCGACGCGCGCGATCGGCGCGCCGCGGCGGCGGAACGCGCGGACCGAACGGATCTCCTGGCGACAGGCGATGCCGAGGCCCGCGGCGACCCGGTAGTCGGGGCCGCGGACGGCCTCGACCGACGACACCAGCGCGGCGTCGAGTTCGCCGGCCCGCAGCATCGTTATGAGTCGGGTCGGCGGTTCGGACACGAACGTGACGCCGGGCTGGTCGTCGAGTCCCGCGAGCAGCGGGGCGCCGACGCCGTACGGGACCCCGCCGATGCGCAGGGGGGTGGCAGGCCTCGTGGATTCGGGTCGCATCGGCGCCGGGCAATGTAGCAACCGGCGAACGGATCGCGAGCGAGCGTCGTTCGGCGGTGGCGAACCCAACCGCGGCAGCGCGGTGGCGACGGCGCTCCGGTAGCGGCATGCTGTCGCCGTGCGCGCG
>JAGQRA010000334.1 GCA_020425885.1 Planctomycetota bacterium
AATCCCCAAGGCCCTCCAGGCCGCCGTCGTGTAGTGCCAACCAAATGACCTAAGTCGTTGGTTTCCAGTCCGACCTGCCCAGCTACTGCGGAAGTTGGGTTAGGAGGTAGTTCGACGACGACGTCCGAGAAGGTGGGATTGTCCGATGGATGGGTCGTCGACACCTCGATGTTGCCGACACAGAACGTCCATCCCGAGCCGGGTACCAGACCACCGGTCGTCTTCACGTCGGCCCAGGCTTCCGCCAAGCCAGCGGGCGTGTGCGACACCGTGGTCGTCGCGTCGTGGGTCGTGAACTCGGTTGTGATCCCGGTGTAGCGAGGGATCGGAATCGACGGCGACTGGGCCAACGCGATCCTACTACCTCCGCCGATCACGGCGCACGTCAGCAGCAGTACAGGCCTGCTGAGAGCTGAGAGCTGAGAGCTGAGAGCTGAGAGCTGAGCATCGTTGTCCTTCGCTCGGCGTCGCGCATTCCTTGCCCGCGTCAGGCGCCACCTCCCGCGGAGATGCGCACCTGCCACTCAGGACTCTACCTCATCACGACCCCGAGTTGCGCCCAGACTGTCCCCTCTCCGCTCCTTCCCACAGTCGCCACTGGGCGCAGTGCCACACGAACATCGGCCCAGGCGACTCACTCGAACACTCCGCCGCGCGGCGCCCTCCCGCGCTACTGCAGGAACAGCATCTCGCGGTACTTCGGCAGCGCCCAGTCGGCGTCGTCGACCATCGTCTCGAGCACGTCGGCGTGCTCGCGCAGCGTCGCCATCGCCGGCAGCACCGTGTCGCGGTAGGCGACGGCGTGATCGCGCTCGCTGCCCTCGTGCCGTTCGACCCGCTCGAAGACCGTGGCCAGCTCGTCGATGCCGGCAACCAGGGCCTCGATGCGCGCGTTGAGCGCGCGCAGCCGCGACTCCTGGGCCTTGCTCTCGAGCCCCAGGGCCTTGACCGCCGCCACGCTCTGCGCCACCGCGAGCTGGGTCTTCTGCGCCGCCGGCAGGATCATCGTGCGCGCCAGCGACAGCGCGCTCTGGGCCTCGATCGCGATCGCCTTGCAGTAGCCCTCGAACATGATGTTCATGCGCGAGCTGGCCTCCTTCTCCGACAGCACGCCGAACTTCTCGAACATCGCCACGTTCTTGGCGGCGCAGAAGTGAGCGGTGGCCGTGACCGAGTCACGTAGGTTCAAGAGCCCCCGCTTCTCGGCCTCGGCGTGCCACTCGGCGGAGTAGCCGTTGCCGTTGAAGACGACCCGCTTGTGCTTCTTGAACACCTCGGCGACGACCTCGTTGACCGCGGTCTCGAGCCCCCGGTCCTTTTGCAGGCGCTCGATCTCGTCGCACATCCAGGCCAGCGAATCGGCGACGATCGTGTTCAGCACCGTGTTGGGGCGACCGACGCCCTGGCTGCTGCCGACGGCGCGGAACTCGAACTTGTTGCCGGTGAAGGCGAACGGCGAGGTCCGGTTGCGGTCGGTGGCGTCGCGCGGCAACGGCGGCAGCGACGTGACCCCGAGCTGCATGTGCTCGCGCTGGCGCCCGCCGCCGCCGCCGGTGCCGGCGCCGAGGCCCTCGACGATGGCCATCAGCTGTTCGCCGAGATAGATCGAGATGATCGCCGGCGGCGCTTCGTTGGCGCCGAGGCGGTGGTCGTTGCCGGCGCTGGCGATCGTCACCCGCAGCAGATCGGAGTAGACATCGACCGCGCGCAGCACCGCCGCGAGCATGACGATGAAGCGCATGTTCTCCTCGGGCGAGTGGCCCGGCTCGAGCAGGTTCTCGCCGGTGTCGGTCGACATCGACCAGTTGTTGTGCTTGCCCGAACCGTTGATGCCGGCGTACGGCTTCTCGTGCAGCAGGCACTGGAAGCCGTGCCGCTGCGCGACCTGCTTGAGCACCTCCATGCAGAGGAAGTTGTGATCGGCGGCGACCGTGGTGCGCTCGAAGATCGGCGCCACCTCGTACTGACTCGGCGCCACCTCGTTGTGGCGCGTCTTGATCGGCACGCCGAGCTTCCACAGCTCGAGCTCGGACTCCTGCATGAAGGCCAGCACGCGCGGCTGGATCGAGCCGAAGTAGTGGTCCTCGAGCTCCTGTCCCTTCGGCGGCCGGGCGCCGAACACGGTGCGGCCGGTGGCGACGAGATCGGGGCGCAGCAGATAGAGATCCCGGTCGATCAGGAAGTACTCCTGCTCGCAGCCGAGCGTCGGATAGACGAAGGTGACGTTGTCGTCGCCGAGCAGGCGCAGCATGCGCGTCGCCTCGCGATTGAGCGCCTCGGCGCTGCGCAACAGCGGCGTCTTCTCGTCGAGCGCCTCGCCGGTCCACGAGCAGAAGGCGGTCGGAATGCAGAGCGTCACGCCGTTGGTGGTCTCGCGGATGAACGCCGGCGACGTCGGGTCCCAGGCGGTGTAGCCGCGCGCCTCGAAGGTCGCGCGCAGTCCGCCGCTCGGGAACGAGCTCGCATCGGGTTCACCCTTGATCAGGGCCTTGCCGCTGAACTCCATCAGCAGCCGCCCATTCTCGATATTGGCGAAGCTGTCGTGCTTCTCGGCGGTCGAACCCGTCATCGGCTGGAACCAGTGCGTGAAGTGCGTCGCGCCGCTGTCGACCGCCCATTCCTTCATCGCCGTCGCGACCTGATCGGCGAGCGCAGGGTCGAGCTGCTGACCGTGCTCCATACATGAACGCAGCGCGCGGTACGCGTTCTCCGAGAGCCGTGACCGCATCTGGTCGAGGCCGAAGACATTGGCACCGAACAGCTCGGGCAGCTGCTGGCGAGGCCCGGTCGTGATGGCAACCGGACGCTTCTGAGCGATCGAACGAATGGCAGCGGAACGTGACTGTGTCACAGCGAAAACCCCCAGGACAGTCGAATGAGAAAGTGATTCATCAACCGCTGATGAAACTAGCATCGCCTCGCCGGAAAGCACGCGATTGGTCGCCTTCCGCGGAATCGCCGCGACCACGTCCGCGCCACTGGCGGTGACAGGTCGGCAACGTTGTCGAAAGTTCTCCAGCCTCTGTGCACAGCGATGAGGTTGATCGCCGCGCCAGAGACCGGACAATCCGCGGGTGCGGCGCGCGACCCTCCTCGGCCTGTTGGCTTCCTGTTCCACTCCACCGGCCGAAGCTGCGTTCGCCGTGCCCGATCTCGGCGCCGCCTTCGAGCCGGCAAGCAGTTTCCTGACACCGCTCTCGGACGGCGAACGGGACGCGCCGAGGCTGCTCCGGGTCACGATCGAGAAGGCGACCCGACCGGCTTCTGCGATCCCCCTCGACACCCTGCTGACCACCGTGCTCGCCGACCGGGGCGCTCCGTTCCGCGCCGGCAGCACGCTGTTGCGCGGCTGGTCCCTGCTAACTGGCGGATCCGCGCCGGCGGCGGGCGAGCCTGCCGCCGCGAGCGAGCCCGAAGCCGCCAGCATCGAGACGATCGCTGCAACACACTTCGTCACCCGGCTCACCGCCACGACCGGCGAGCTGCCGGACCTG
>JAGQRA010000335.1 GCA_020425885.1 Planctomycetota bacterium
CGGCTGCGACGTCGATCGCGGGGTCGTCGACACGCTGCTCGGCTACTGCGAGAAGTCCGGCGGTCCCGGCGGCGGCGTCTGCTACTCGACCGACAAGGGCCAGCAGGGCATGGGCAACATCGGCCGCACCGCCGGCACCTGGCTCGGCGCCCGCGGCCTCGGGCGCGGGCAGGAGCCGTTCCCGCAGCTGATGGAGAAGTACACCCGCGAGCACATCGCCGCGATCCTCGATGGCCACGCCTCGCTGCAGCAGCACATCCTGCTCGCCGGCCTCGCCGCCCACGCCCTCGGCCCGGATGCCGAAAAGGCGTTCTGGGACGGCGGCCTGCGGCGCGATCTGATCCTGGCGCGCGCCCCCGATGGCTCGTTGCAGCCGCGCCCGTGGCACGAGAGCCTGCTCATGGGCTCGAACACCGACGTCTCGATGGGCGAGGTCTGGACCACCGCGTCGTGGGCGATCGTGCTCGGCGCCCACTGCGACGGCAAGAGCGGTGGACTGCCGGGCTGGTGCGGAACGCGCGACTGACGCCGACGCGCGCTCACTTCTTGCCGCGTTTGCCCTTGCCGCTGACCGGGGTCTCCTTCGCACCCGGCGTCGGCTCGACGCCGAAGTGCTTGCAGGCCTGCAGCCAATCGTCGTAGCGATCGACGAACAGCTGCTCGTTGGCGCTGGGGCGCGCGCCGATCACGGCGAACCGCCGCTTGATCTCGTCACGCTTGGCCTCGTTCCAGCCCTTGTCCGGCGGGTAGCTCTGCAGCAGCGCGAACCAGTCCCGTTGCTGCTTCTGCTCGGCGCTCTCCGCGGTCGGCTCGACACCGGCCGGCTTGCCACCGGCGTCGGCCGGCTTCGACGTCGGACCACCCGCTTCGCCGGTGTCACCGACGGCACCCGGCAGCGGCGGCTGCACCTCGCCGGCCGGCTTGGCCGCGGCCTCCAGTCGCTGCTGCTCGAGCAATCGCTGCTTCTGCAGCATCTCCTCGCGCCGGGCCTCCTCCATCTTGAGGGTCTGTTCGATCTCGAGCAGCTCCTTGGCCGACAGTCGTTGCAGGATCTTGTAGTTCGACAGCCGGGCGAACGGCACGAACACGTAGTTGCGCGTCCCGCCCGAGTACCACAGCCGGATCCCGGCGCCTTCGTCCGTGGCGTCGGCGTCGACGAAGCGCAGCTCGTTGACCCGCTCGACCAGCCGACCATCCTTGACGACACCCTTCAGACGGTTGCCGTTCTTGAGTCGCACCTGGACCCGAACGTGGCTCTTGACCTGCTTGACCGACCCGAGATTCTGCCGCATCTCCTCGGAACGCCGGTCGACCCGATTTGCCCGTTCGATCTGCTCGGCATTCTCGACCTTGCCGGTGCCTTCGGTCGGTTGCGGATTGTTCGTGGATCCCTGAGCGGAGAGTGTCGCGACGCTGAACAGCAGCGAGAGCGAGCCGGCATGCCAACGATTCATGCCGGTCCTATCGACCGGACCGACGCCGGGACTTCTGTGTTGTCCCGGGCCGGGACCGGCCTCAGCGCGCGGGCTCGAACACGACGCGCAGGCGATACTGGCCGGTCGGTGTCAAGGTGTACTCGGGATGGGGCCGCGCGCCCCAGCTGTTGTCGCCGCCGACCCCGGTCTGGCCGGCATCGAGGTTGACGGTCAGGTTCTCGCCGGGCTCGACCTCGAACGGGTGGGCCGCGGCCTCGAGCGCCGCCTGGGTGTGGGGCCAGACGCTGAACGCGAACGGCGCGCCCTGATTACGAACGCGGAGGCCGTTGCCGTTGTCGTCGCGGAGTTCGAGCCAGCGCACGTCGCAGCGGTTGCCGTGCTCCTGCGGCTCGATGTAGGGATGGTTGAGCCCTGCGACCGGCAGGTGGTAGATGCCGAAGAACGCGCCGCTCTTGCGATCGGCGTAGTTCTCGTGCGGTCCGCGGCCGAACCAGCCGACCTGCCGGTAGTCGCGCGGGACCTCGAAGCAGAGCCCGACGCGCGGCAGTTCGGGCAACTTGTCGCCCTCAGGCTCGAACGTGTAGTCGATGGCGAGCGTGCCGTCGCCGGCCACGCGGTGCTCGATCTTGCCGTGCGATTGGCCGACGTCGAGCGTGAACGCCGCCGTGATCACGGCTATGCCGTCGTCCTCGCTGCGCGTCGGCGCCGCCCAGCGCACCGCCGGCGCCCGCCACACGC
>JAGQRA010000336.1 GCA_020425885.1 Planctomycetota bacterium
CCAGCAGCCCTTCCACGGCCTGGGCGAGACTCTCCGCGGTGATCGGCTTCTCGAGGTAGAGCGACGCGCCCGCCTCGAGCGCCGCTGCCTCGAACAGGGCTGCATCCCAGGCGCTGAGCACGATGACCTTGGCCTCCGGGACGACGATCCTGAGGCGTCGCAGGACGTCCATGCCGCCGACACCAGGCAGGCCGAGGTCGAGCAGGACGAGGTCCGGCCGCAACGTCGCGGCGACGGCGATGCCTTCACGGCCGTCCCGGACCCGATGCAGCTCGTGACCGATGGCGGCGAGACAAAGCTCGAAGCCACGACCCGTGTCCGGATCGTCCTCGAGGACGAGGATCCTGGCCGCGGTCGACGCGCCGAGCCCCCAGCTCGAACCGCCGTCGACCCCGTCGGCCACCGTCCTCACAAGACCGCCCTCACGGCCTCGACCAACTCGGCGCCGTCGACGGGCTTCTGCAGATAGACGTCGGCTCCGGCCGCGACGGCATCCCGGCAGGCCTCGTCGGCCTCACGCCCGCTCAGGACGATGACGGCGACATCGGCCATGTCTTCCATGGCCCGCATCCGCTGCAGCACCGCGACGCCATCGCCACAGGGCAAGCCCAGGTCCAGCAGCACGAGATCGGGGCGCGAACGACGCGCGTTCATCAACGCGGTCGCGCCGTCTTCGGCGAAGCTCACGGTGAAGTCCTCGGCCCGCATGCGCACGGCCAGCGACTCGCGCGTGTCCTTGTCGTCGTCGACGATGAGCACCTCCCGACGCGGCGTCGGCGCGTGCGACGTGACCGAACGAATCGTCTCGATCAGCTCACGAGGATCGGCAGGCTTCTGGAACAGGCGGACGGCTCCCCGCGACAAGGCCTCGTTCTCGACGTGGTCGCCATCGCGGCCGGTGACCACGAGCGTCGGCGTGGTCGCGAGTTCGGGAATGTCGCGCAGGCGATTGAGCACCTCGAGTCCGTCGCCGCCTGGCAGGCCGAGATCCAGCACGATGACATCGGGCTGGACACGACGCGCCGCGATCAGGGCCGAGATGCTGTCCTCGGCGCCGACGACCTCGAACTCACGCCCCAGAAGAACGGACAATCCGAGCCTCACATCCGCATCGTCCTCGACGATGAGCACTGTCTTCTTGTTGGTCATCTTTCCTCCCTTCTGCCTCCACTCCAGGCTGCCATGTCCTGCCCGATCCGTTCGGCCAGAGCCGCGATGACCTGACCCTGGGTCAGGTCGCTGCCTTGATCGAGACGGTACGATTGCGTCGTCACCGAGCCGAAGAACCCGGCGACGCCGAGCTGCCGGTGTCTCTTGAACTCGTCGCCCACGCGGCGCGCGATGGCCTCGGCCCCGACGGCATCCGCCCGCGCGAGCCCGAACAGCACATTGCGCCCCGAGCCGTGGCCGCATGCCGGCACGACGACGTCGCTGACCCCGAGCATGCACTGCTCGAACATCTTCATCGCGGCCGGCAACGCCGAGTCGATGCCCTTGGCCTGCGCCGACCCGCTGCCGGGACTGAGCCGGAGCGCGATCAGCCCGACCGCCGGTTCGAGCTTGCCATCGACGACGGCGACGCCCTTCAGCACCGACTCGAGCGACCATGCCGGGATCGAGAACAAGAACGTGCTGCCCTTGCCCTCCTCGCTCTCGACCCAGATGCGACCGCCGTGCATCGTGATGATCTCACGGCTGATGTGAAGACCGAGTCCGAGCCCCTTGCGACTGACGTCGGCCTGCCCTTCGGCCTGATAGAGGCGATCGAACACGCGCTCGGCAGTCGCCGACCCGATGCCACAGCCGGTGTCCCTGATCGCGATCTGCACCGCGCCGTCGACCAGCCGGTGCGACACCACCACGGTGCCGCCGGGCGGGGTGAACTTGATGGCGTTCTCGATCAGGTTGTCGAGCACCTGTTCGATCCGGCCCGAGTCGGCGACGACCTCAGGCACCCGCTCGCCCAACTCGAGCTCCAGCGACACGCCCTTCTCGACCGCCTGCTTGCTCAGCGTCGCGACCGCGGAGCTCACCACCGGCTCGAGGCTGATGCGTTCCTTGTTGCAGGTCAGCTTGCCGGAGGCGGACCGGGTCACCTCCATGAGCGTGTTGATCATCTTCTTCAGCTGCTCGGCGTTGCGCTGGATGATGCCGAGGTATTCCTCCTGCTGAGGACTCACCTCGCCGGCGATGCCGTCGCGCAGGATGGTCGTGAACTGCAGCACCGCGGTCAGCGGCGTCCGCAGTTCGTGGGACACGTGCGAGAGGAACTTGTCCTTGGTCTCGCTCTCCCTGGCCTTCACCTCGTCCAGCTCCCGGCGCAGGCGATGGCGTTCGATCGCGAACCGGATGCTGTCATGAAGACTGCGGGCGCCGATGTCCCCCTTGAGCAGGTAGTCCTGCGCGCCGAGCCCGACGGCCTCGAGGGCGACGCGTTCGTCGTCGAGACCGGTCAGGATGACGATCGGAACATGAGGGGCGCTGGCGATCATCTGCTCGACGAGGGCGACGCCATGGCCATCGGGCAGGCTGAGGTCGAGCAGGATCACGTCCAGCTCACCAGCCGCCACCTGATCGACGGCCTCCGCCAGCGTCGCCGCACGCCGCATCGCGAACGGGCGAGAACTGCCCTTCTGCAGGTTCTTCTCGACGATCCGGGCGTCGACCAGGTCGTCTTCCACCAACAGGATCGCGAGCGGATGAACCTGGGTGGCGATCTCTGCGAGCTGTGATACCAAGGGTGCTTCCTCCCGGGGCTGATCCTCGGCGAGGCCGAGGCAAGGACGGAGAACGACTCCATCGCATCCCCCATCTCGGAACACCCCGCCGCGAACTTGAACCCACATCGAGACCGCCGCCGCCGCCGCCCGCACCTTCGCCTGGGCTCGTTGCCATCGCGGTCGCGGCCGGCAGCCGACGATCCTGCACTGAGACCGCATCTGCGAAAAGGGCTGCTGAACCGACCCGACCCGGTGGTATGAAACTCCCACCGCGCCGCGTGGAGCCCTTTCCGGCCCCACCGGGCAGCGACCAACTGCGATGAACCGGACCGTCACCATCCTCCTCGTCGAGGACGACATCGTCGATGTCATGGGCATCCAGCGCGGCCTGAAGAAGCACAAGGTCGCCAACCCGACCGTGCATGCCAGCAACGGCCGCGAAGCCCTCGACATCATGCGCGGCAACGGTCACCCCAAGTTGCAGCGCCCGTACCTCGTCCTCTGCGACATCAACATGCCGGAGATGAACGGCCTCGAGTTCCTCGATGAGCTGCGGCAGGACAAGGAGCTGAGCGACACCGTCGTGTTCATGCTGACGACCTCGAAGGCGGACGAGGACCGGATCTCCGCCTATGCCCATCACGTCGCCGGCTACATCGTGAAGTCGGACGCGGGATCCGAGTTCCTCAGGCTGATCAGCATGCTCGACATGTACTGGAAGATCGTCGAGATGCCGTAGGGGTGGCGGGGTGGCGTTCGAGGAAGTGCGACACGAACTCCATGTCCGAGCCCGACCGCAACATCGACCGCGACTGCGCCTCGAATCGGCACGGCAGGACTGTCAGTCGCGATTTCACTCGGTCGAGTTGAAGTCGGCGATCATGGCCTGTGGCCGTGTGGCCAGCCGACGGTGAACGGCGACGGCACCGTCAGCGAGATCGCGCCGGTGCTGCTGTCGAGGACCGCGGCCTGGAAGGCGAAGGCGTGGGCGACGCCGGCCTGCACCGCGCAATTCATCGGCCAGACGGCCTCGCCGATGCTGCTCAGCCGGCGTAGGCCGATGACGCCGGCCGTGAACGGGTCCATGGCGAGCATGCCGATGCCGATGTTGATCGGCGCGACCGTAG
>JAGQRA010000337.1 GCA_020425885.1 Planctomycetota bacterium
AGCAGCGGTCCGCGGCTCTCAGGCCCGGTCCTGGACGTGCGACAACATGCGGGCGTAGACCCCGTTCTGCGCCACCAGCTGGTCGTGGTTGCCCGACTCCGTGATGCGGCCGTGTTCGAGCACGAGGATCAGGTCGGCCTGGCGCACCGTCGACAGCCGGTGGGCCACGACCAGCGCCGTGCGCCCGCGCAGCGCCGCCGCCAGCGCGCGCTGCAGACGATGCTCGGCCTCGCTGTCGATGCTGGCGGTGGCCTCGTCGAGCAGCAGGACGTCGGGATCGTGGACCAGGGCGCGGGCGAACGCGATCAGCTGGCGCTCGCCCTGCGACAGGGTCGCGCCGCGCTCCTCGACGGCGGTCAGCAGTCCGTCGGGCAGGCGCTGCACGAAGTCGAGGGCGCCGACGGTCTGCAGCGCCGCGGTCACGCGCTGTTCGTCGATGGCGGGATCGAAGAGGCGGACGTTGTCGAGGATCGTGCCGGTGAACAGGTACAGGTCCTGGGCGACGAACGCGATGCGCCTGCGCAGCGAGGTGAGTTCGAGGCCGCGCACGTCGTCGCCGTCGACGCGGACGACGCCGCTCTGCGGTTCGCGCAGCCGTGAGACCAGCGACAGCAGCGTCGACTTGCCGGAGCCGGTCGGGCCGACGATGGCGACGGTCTGGCCGGCCGCGGCCCGGAACGAGATGCGATCGAGCACCGGAGTGCCGGCGACGTATTCGAAGGTCACGGCGTCGAAGGCGATGTCCGCCGCGCCGCGCCGCGGCGATGGCCGCGAGTTGCCACCGCCGGGCGGGAACTCGGGTTCGTCGAGGATCTGGAACACGCGCTCGCAGCTGGCGAACGCCGCTTGCAGCACGTTGTACTTCTCGCCGAGCTGCTTGATCGGCGACGTCAGCAGGCCGTAGCAGATCCAGAACTGCACGAACTGACCGGGCGACAGCGTGCCTTCGAGCACGGCCGTGCCGCCGAACCACAGCAGGCCGACCGTGGTCAGGCGCAGGGCGAGATCGATCAGCGAGAAGAACACCGAGAAGTGCCAGACCGTGGTCCGCCACGACGAGGCGGTGTCGTGGTTGCGGCGGGCGTAGAGGTCGGCGACCGTGGCCTCGCGGCCGTAGGCGCGGGTCGTGCGGATGCCGCCGATCAGCTCGGTCGCGAAGGCATTCTGCAGGGCGAGGCGGCCGCGCACGGCGCGGTAGGCCCGTTCGGCATTGCGCCGGAACAGCAGGCTGATCAGCAGCAGCACCGGTGTCGTCGCGATCGTGAACACGGCCAGGCTGTTGTCGAGCCAGAACAGCACGACGACGACGCCGAGGATCTTCATCAGGTCGAAGACCGACTGCAGCACGCCCGTCGAGATCAGCTCGTTGAGATTGTCGACGTCGCTGGTGACGCGGGTCGTCAGCTTGCCGGCAGGGTTGCGCT
This sequence comes from Planctomycetota bacterium, assembly GCA_020425885.1. Next base: position 1,425 of record JAGQRA010000337.1, read on the forward strand.
CGTGGAACCCGAGCCCGGTGCGCATCAGGTGTCGGAACAGGTGACTGCGCACGTCGCGAACGACGCGCTGACCGTTCCAGGCCGTCCACATGCCGTAGACGTAGCCGAGCCCGGCGCCGCCGGCGGTGGTGGCGAGGAACCCGGCCGCGATCCACAGCAGCTCGCGGATCCGTTCGGCGTCGGTTGCGCTCGCATCGCGCATCGGGCCGTCGATGGCCAGCCGTACCAGCCACGGCGCCAGCAGCTCGAGCACGAACGAGATCGACAGCAGCAGCAGGCAGCCGGCGAAGCCGCGGCGGTACGGGCGCACGAAGGGCCACAGCCGGCGCAGGAACTCGAGCTGGAAGCGGGCCTCGGGGGCGTCGTCGAGGTACGGGTCCTTCACGGCTCTCCCCCCGGGTCGCTCTCGAGCGTCGCCGCCTCGGTCTGCAGGCGCCAGGCCGTGGCGTAGCGGCCGTCGCCGTGGCGCAGCGACTCGTGATCGCCCATCGCCTGCACCCTGCCGCCGTCGAGCACCAGGATGAGATCGGCGTCGGCCGTGACCGACAGGCGATGCGAGGCGACGATGACGGTGCGGCCCCGCCGTTCATTGTCGAGGCCGCGCAGGATGCGGTTCTCGGTGGCGGCGTCGACGGCCGACAACGTGTCGTCGAGCAGCAGCCCCGGGCGATCGCTGAGCAGCGCGCGCGCCAGCGACACCCGTTGCTTCTGGCCGCCCGACAGCGTCACGCCGCGTTCGCCGACCAGGGTCTCGAGGCCGGCATGCAGCTGCGGCAGGTCCTGATCGAGCGCGGCGGCTTCGACGGCGAGGTCGACCAGATCGGGCCCGGCATCGCTGCGACCGAAGACGACGTTGTTCGCGACCGAGTCGCTGAACAGGAACGGCTCCTGCGGCGCCAGCGCGAACAGGGCGCGCACGCTGGCCGGCGCCAGGTCGAGGATGTCGTGGTCGTCGATGAAGATCGTGCCGCGCGGTGGATCGTAGAGCCGCAGCAGCAGCGCCAGCAGCGTCGACTTGCCGCTGCCGACGGCGCCGACGAGGCCGAGCTTCTGGCCGGGCTCGAGCGCGAACGTCACGCTCTGCAGGGCGGGGCGGTCGGCGTTCGGGTAGCTGAACGTCAGATCGCGGACCCGCAGCTGGCCGCGAAGCGGTGGGGTCGCGCCGCCTCTGGGTTCGGGCTCGACCTCGAACAGCTCGGCGATGCGCACGGCCGCGGCGTGGGCGCGGGGCATCATCGCCAGCACCCAGCCCAGGATCTCGAGCGGGAACAACATCAGGGCGAGGTAGCCCATGAACTGGAACAGCTGCCCGATCGTGATCGCACCGCCGATGACCTCGTAGCCGCCGACCGTGAGCACGGCCAGGGTGATCGCGCCGCCGGTGGTGTGGACCAACGCGTTGAGCAGCGAGCGCAGGCGCACGAGGCGCAGGTTGGCGAGCAGGAAGCGACGGTTGCGGGTCGCCATCGCGGCGCACTCGCGTTCGCCCTTGGCGAACTGATGGACGACGCGGATGCCGGCGAAGTCCTCCTGCGCCTGCTGCGAGATCTTGCCGATCGCCTCCTGCGACTTCTTGCTCCAGCCGTGGAGCCTTGGCATCACGGCGCGGAAGACCGCCATCAGCAGCCCGAAAACCGCGATCGCCGACAGCGTCACCGGCACGTTCATCCCGGCCATCAGCCAGAGGCCTGCCGGCAGCAGGCAGATCGTGGTGCCGCCGTGCAACAGCAACGGGCCCATGACGAAGCGGACCAGCTCGACGTCCTGGGTCAGGCGGCTACAGATGTCGCCGGTGCGCGAGCGATCGAACCAGTGCACGGGCAGCTTCTGCAGGTGCAGGACGAGGTCGTTCTTCAGCGTCTCCTCGACGCGGCGCGAGGCGTCGATCAGCAGCAGGCGGGCGACGAACCGACTCGCGGCCTCGGCGAGCGCGAGCGCGAGCAGCAGGTAGCAGGCCGAGCGCAGGCCGAGGGCGCGGTCGGCATCGGTGTCGGTCGCGCCGGTGCCGCCGAGCAGATCGAGGGTCTGGCCGAGCAGCGCCGGCATCCAGAGCGTGATCGCGGCGTGCACCGGCAGCAGCAGGGCGCCGAGCAGGACTATGCCGCGATGGCGCCAGAGCAGGCGCAGCGGGCGGCCGAAGGCGCGGCGGATGGATCGGAGCACGGACACCGGGGCAGCATCACGGCGCGGCCGGGTTGATGCAAACCTCGGCAGCGTCTCGTTTCGGGACCTCGGCGGGATCGACACCATCAGGTCAGGGCCGAATGTCGATAGACGCCGAGCATGACGACCAGGCCGAACCCCGTCAGGAGAGACTGACCATGTACGATTCTCGCGCCCGGAAGGAGGCAGGTTTCACGTTCGCCGAGCTGGCATTCGCCATGTTGATCCTGGTGATCGGGGCCGCCGTCCTGATCAACCACCTCGCGATCAACTACAACACGACGAGCACCGAGCGGGATCGCGTCTTCGCCTACTCGAAGGCGCAGGCGATCCTGTCGGAGATCCAGGGCTTCGTCGATCGCGGCGGCGTCGAGGCCGCGGTCGAGCTCGACGTCCTCGACGACGGCGTCGTGAACAAGAACCCGCTCACGATCGCCACCGACGACCTCGGCAACCTCGTCCTGCCGGACCATGTCCTGTCCGGCAACTACCAGCGCGACGGCCAGTGGGTCTGGTCGCGGCGCATCTCGGTGCAGCCGTTCTCCGGGGTGGTCAATCGCAACGTGCGCTACGTCACGGTCCGCATCTACCGGCGCGGCACCGATGGCGTCGAGCGCACGATGGCCGACCTCTCGGCCGTCATCAACTCCTCGGCCAGCGCCTACCCGACGACGCAGGTGTTCGACGTCTACCTGCTCGCGATCGAGAACATCCCGGGCTGGTGGGTCTACATGGACACCATGCGGCCGTTCGTCGAGTCGATGATCACCGACCTCGAGAGCCGCAACCCGGGGCTCGAGTTCAGGACCCATTGGATCACCAAGGCCAGCTTCGGCCGCAACGAGGGTTATCGGCCCTACGTCAACGACGCCGTCGACAGCAATGCGTCGATCCCCGACGTCTACCACTACCCGGGGAAGATGCCGGCCGGCGAGGCTTCGATCTACTACTACGTGCCCGACAGCATCAAGGCGCACATCAACCTCGATGGTGCGGACACGAACGGCTACGACGCCGATCTCAACCCGCATCCGTACGCGCTGGCCGACTACTTCAACCACGCCATGCGCTATCCGGACGAGCTGGAGCTGTGGCAGCAGCGGGTCAAGGCGATCACCGATCGGGAAGAGGAGATCGCGATCGCCGTCGCCGGCGGTACCGCGCCGCCGCCGGAGTTCACCGACATGTCGAAGGAGCCGACCTTGCGGCTCTTGCTCGAAGGCATGTACTCCGACTCGGACGAGTACCGCAACGCGTTGGTCATCAACCTGCACGGCGAGCTGTTGCCGATGCCCGCGCTGCGCAACTACAGCGACGCGGCACGGACTTCTTCGCTGCCCCACGTCCGTTGTGTCACCCATCCGGAGGAACTGCGCACGGCGCGCGACGCCGCCAGCCCGGGTTCGAGCGATTCGGTCGTGCTGCGGATGTACGCCTACAACGACGACACCCAGACCTACACCGGACCCGACCGCATGTCGGGCAGCAACTTCATGACGGTCGAGATCATGGACATGGATCTCACCGAGCCGGGATCGACCGGGTTGCTGAAGTCCTCGGCCCGGTTGTTCAACGTGCCCGGCGGCGTACCGGTGGCCGGCAACTCGGACTACAGCACGACGTGGCTACCGGCGACGCCATGGATCACGAGCACGAATCGCGCCGAGGAGATGTGGTACTACGCCTATCTCTCCTACTCCTCTGACGGCCACTACATGACCCGCATCCTGCTGGCCAACACGCCAGTCGTGTGCCCGCTGCAGACCACCGCCGGCCCGGCCCAGTACTGTGGCCTGGCCAACACCGAGCGCGCGCAGCTCTACCAGATGCCGTACGTGCCGAGTCCGGTCGAGACGCTGCGCAACTTCAGCCACGACCTGACCTACCCCGATGCCAGCGGGCCGAAGAACACCGCGCGCTGGAAGCTCTACATCGACGGCGTGGCGCTGACCGACGACTCGTTCCTCGACGGGGCCTTCCACCGCTACAGCCCGTCGGGCGATGTCCGGCTCGAGGTGCGAACCCGGATCTGGTCGGGATCGAATCCGCCCAACACGGGCACGATGTGGCCGCCCGCGAGCCGCAACGAACCCGACAACCTGTCCGTGACCTACACCTGGTGGGCAGACAGCATCGAGGACGTGCCGATCACCGAGCGGGCGCAGTTCAACGGCGACCCGCGTCACCTGCCCTACAAGGACTGCTTCAACAACGATCCGGACTTCCCCAACGCCTACAACTGGTATCACAACGACCTCAACGACGGCTCGACGTTCGGCGTGACCGACTACGCCGGCATCGATCCGACCCGGCTGCGTGACCGTTGGAACGGCGCCATGTGCTGTGACGTGCCGCGCTACATGGAATTGCTGCGCAAGGGACTGGCTAAGAGCGCGTGCGTCTACACCACCCTGACCGGTTACTCGTACTACTACCTCGGCATCGGCAACGACATCGGCTACGACAGCGCCAACGGCTACCCGAACTCGATCCCGAGCAATCTCCAGCCGCACGGCACCTCGGGCACCGGCTACCTCAACACGATCACGGGCTCGCGTCGACTCGTGCGCGAGAGCGGCTCGAACTACTGGTGGGGCATGCCCTGGCTGGGCGAGCTGTATCCCGACACTGCCGTGGCGACGTGGAACGTCGACTCGGGCGGCGGGATGCGCGGCAATCTGAACCCGGGGACCGGCAGTGGCCAGTTCTACCAGAGCCCCGCGGAGACGGTTTACGCCGGCAGCAACCGCAAGGCCTACGGGACGGTGCTCCAGTCCCACACCCAGCGCACGTCGACCCGCGGCTGCATCACCTTCTTCAACACCGGCTCGTCGGGCTCGACCTTCGATCACATCCCGACGAGCGGCAACGGCACCCTGACGTCGGTCGGCAGCGAGCTGGCGACCAACTACAACCTCGACATGCCGGCGACGACGCCGGTCAGTCGCCCGTTCTCGCTGACCGACAACGCCACTCCGGCCGAGGAATGGAACTACGCGCCGTACACGACCCGATCGACGACGTCGATGTTCAGGACCTACTTCACCCACGCGTCGGGCATCGGCTCGGGCGTCGTCAAGCTCGTCGAGCCCGGCAGCGGCTCCGCGAGCTACGTCGTCGTCAACGGCATCGACAAGACGGTGACCTCGGGGACCGCGTTCATCGCCAAGTGGTCGATGCTGACCCTGGCCCACACCTTCTTCGAGGCGGGTGACCTGTCCAACACGCTGCGCATCAAGCAGCAGCCGCGCGTCGAGATCGAGTATCCCAACGACATCTCCGAGCTGATCGACCCGGCGTCGATCGACATCCAGTACGACATCGATTGGACTCGCTGGGACGGGTTGCCCTACACCTCGACCGGGTCGTTCACGGAAGACGAGTCGGAACTCGAGTACGTCATCATGTACTCACGGGACGGCGGCCGGAACTGGCTCCACGTCCAGGATGGTGCGGCGGCGACGCCGGGCGAGCGGCCGACGGATTCCGGCCACATCGAGTCGGATCTGAGCATCGGTGCCGAGACCTACACCTGGCCGGTGCCGTCGTCGACCTTCCCGGCCGGCGGCTACCACCTCCGCATCGACTGCTACCGCCAGGGCGCCAAGGTGCACTACGCCTATCACCGAACCCAGATCTACATCCAACGATGAACTCCCGACCTGCTCGTGATCCTCGGCCCACGTCCGCGTCCCGGCACGCCGCCGACGCCGGCTTCACCTTGGTCGAGGTCGTCATCTCGGCCTCGCTGTTGATCGCGATGCTGTACGCGGTCTCGACGCTCTCGTTGTCCGGTGCCCAGGCGGCCGACCTGTCGCGCCGGCTGACGCGGGCTTCGGAGGTGACCCAGGAGATCGTCGACGACATGCGCCTCGAGCTGACCTCATCGGTGCGACTGTTCGGCAACGACACCGAAGGCATCGAGTGCATGCAGCGCTTCGACATCTCGGGGGGGCCGCCGCCCCTCGGTTCGCTGCGATTGCCGACGATCGACAGCGGCGGGTCGGTGCGCGCGGATACTCCCGGCGACGAGATCACCGGCAACGTGCTGATCTTCGCCAAGCTGGCCTGGACGGATCGCTTCGTCTGCACGAGCTCGGCCGAGTACCTCGTCGATGTCACCCGCTGGGTGGGCTACTACCTGACGCCGGAAGCCGGCGGGCCGATGGAGGGGCGACCGACCGGGCTCAATCTCGTCCGTGTCCTCAGCGAGCCCCTCATCGATGCGGCCGGGATCGACAGCATCACGGACTCCACGGATCAGGCCGAGTTCCTGTTGCATCTCCTCAACGCGACTCCTGACGCGCAGGGCGTGAGGCACGCGCCGTGCGAGATCGTCTGGCAGCGCGGGGCCCTGCCGTCGACCGTGGGGACGTTTCGTCAGATCGACCCGACGAACGGCTCGCTCAGCTTCACGCCGATCCTCGCCACCGGCCGCGCCGATCCGTTCGCGGTCGAGCGAGCCGAGCCGGATCTCACCGGCATCCTCTATTACCGCCACCACTCGGTGGCGACGAATTACTCACAGCCGAGCTACGGTGTCGGCGCGTTCGCCGTGATGGACAGCGCCGGCGACGGCTTCCCACACGGCTTCGAGGTCCAGATCGCCGGCCCGAGTTCGGCGCGGCAGGTGTTGCTTCACCTGGTCGTAACCAGCACCAACGGCACCGGCCACCTGGCCTGGAGCAACGTGCAGGTCCTCGTCGACGCCAGGGACATCTGAGTCAGTACGTCGCGCCCCGTGATCCGGGATCGGATGATCCAGGGGGCTGTGGCGCGGGTCCGGGGCCGTGTGCGGGGTTGCAAACCCGGGCACCGCTTCCTACCATGCTTCGCCCTTCTGGGCCCGAGTGGCCCTGCCACCCCATTTCGACGCCGGCTTCCACATGGAACAGAGTCTTCCGCAGGAATTGGTCAAACAGGTCTCCGGTTCGTTCCGCCTGACCGCCCTGCTGCAGAAGCGCGTGCGCGAACTCGTCCGCGGCCAGAAGCCGTTGTTCGAGACCCGCGAGCGTAACTACATCAAGATCGCCAGCGAAGAGCTGAAGCGAGGCCTGATCGAGCTCGTCCCCGACGAGGACCAGGCCGATCCGACCCACGTGCTCTGACCGAGCCGGTTTCGCCGGGCGCCAGGACCAATACCCACCTGTCGGCTGCCATGCGGCCGACAGATGGGTTTTGGTCCTGGCACCGTCAGTCCAGCTTGGCGCGTCGTTCGCGTTCGACCCGGGTGATGAGTTCGAGCAGCTCCGCCGGGGCTTCCGCCGTGCCCAGGATCTTGCTGCCGACGGCGACGAAGGCGCATTCCCTGTCGCCGTACTGCAGGCCGCTGCGGCCGAGCAGGATCGGGTCCCGTTTCGGGTCGAGGGTCTGCACGATGCGCGACGGCACGTAGCTGGCGAGTGCCGCGCGGCGCAGTGCGGCCGACGCCTCGCTGTCGCGGTCGCCGATGATGGTGACGAACAGCGGCTCGTAGAACACCAGGTCGATGGCGCGGCCGTAGCCGGCGACGTAGTAGCCGTACTCGCGATAGTCGCTGGCGAAGGACTCGAGCGCACTCACCGCCTCGGTGAAGAGTTCGGGTCGCCGTGACAGGTACGACAGCCGCACGAGGGACTCGGCCATCGTGGCGTTGTCGAGGATCGAACGATTGCGGCGCCGCATCGACCCGTGCTGCTCGGGCTGGTGCAGGATGTCGTAGAAGCCGCCGGTCTTCGACTTCTGCTGCGCGATGACGCGGTCGGCGATCGCCTCGGCCGGCAGCAGCAGGTCGGCGTCGGCGGTGTTCTGCGAGGCGTCGATCAGCGCGCGGATCAGGTAGGCCTGATCGGCGAGCATGCCTGGCAGGTGGTAGGTGCCGTCCCAGTAGTGGTAGACCGCGCGGCCGTCGTAGAGGTTCTCGGTCAGGAAGCGCAACGTCCCCATGGCGAGGTCGAGCCAATGCGGTTGCGACAGCACCGCGGCGGCCTTGAGCAGGCTCGAGACGGCGACGGCGTTGGCGTTGCAGTAGACCGTCCGGTCGAGCGCCGGCGGCGAACGGCGGCTGCGGTCGTCGGCGCTGCTCGTGAAGTAGTCCTGGTCGCCGTCCTGGCTGCCCGCGAACGCGCCCGTGTGCGAGTCGCGCATCGCGGTCAACATCCATTCGACGATGCCCTCGGCGACACGGCGGTAGGCGTCCTTCTCGAACAGCTGGTAGGCCTCGAGGTAGGCGCGCAGCACCAGCGCGTTCTGATCGAGCAGCTTCTCGTAGTTGGGGGTGTGCCAGTCGGGCGTGCGCGAGAATCGGAAGAAGCCGCCGTCGACATGGTCGTGCAGGGGGCTCTCCATCATCCGGTCGAGGGTCAGCTCGACGACCTCACGCATGCGCGCATCGCCGCGCTTGCTGACCTGGACGAGGGCGAAGTCGAGGGCCTCCGGGTGGGGAAACTTGCTGCCCTCGCCGAAGCCGCCGTGACGGTGGTCGAGCTTCTCGTAGATCGCATCGACGACGTCGTCGGTCATCTGGCGGCGCAGCTTGCCGCCGTCGGCGCGGGAGCGCTCGGTCGCGCTTGCCCACAGTTGCTGCAGGTTCTGCCGGATGTCCTGCTTGCGCTCACGCCAAGCCGTCCGCACGCGCTCGAGCTGCGCGCCGAGCTGGTCGGCGTCGAGGAAGTTCGTGTGCGTGATCAGCTCGCCGTCCGGCGTCAGCCATGCGATCGTCGGCCAACCGCCGGTGCCGTAGCGTTGGTTGACGTCGGGGCGGCGTTCGGCGTCGATGTGGACGGGCAGGAAATCCGCTTCGACAATGGCCTGCACGTGCGGATCGGCGAAGCTCGTCGTCATCAGCTCGCGGCAGTGCTGGCACCAGGGCACGGTGATCACCATCAGCACAGGGCGATCGTCGGCAGCGGCGGCCTGCAGGGTCGCCGAGTCGAAGTGCTGCCAGCGGATGTCCGTCATGAGGCTTCTGTGATCGGTTGCCGAGGGGGCCTGTCGACTATCGTCGACTGCGCGGTTCGAACTGCAAGGTTCCCTTCCGAACGGTCGATCCGATGGGGGAGAGGTCGGTTCGGTCCGTCGGAAAGGTGGCCGGGCGCCGGGCCCGGCCTACCGCGGATCGTCCGTCCCCGGTGTGCTCTCCGGGGCGTTGTCGTCGGCGGAGCCGGCGGGCAGGAACGCGCCGAATCCTTCCAGCGTGGGTTGCCTGATCTCGGTCGCCACCGGCTCGGTGCGGACCGCCGCCGTGAACGGCACCCGCGGCACGTCGGCCCACAAGGTCTCGAGGGCGTAGTAGGAGCGCGCTTCGGGTTGGAACAGGTGTACGACGATGTCGTCGTAGTCGAGCAGCACCCAGTTCGAACCTTCGCCGTCCAGCCCGCCGGCATTGCGCCGCGGCTTGTGGCGTCGCGACTTGGCCTCCATGTCCAGTTCGCGGGCGAGGGCGATCGCCTGGCGTGGGCTCTGCACCGTTGCGATGACGAAGTAGTCCGCGATGACGAGCGGGCCAGACACGTCGAGGATGGCGATGTCCGTCGCCTGCTTCTCGTCGAGGCGCTGGGCAATGCTCAGGGCGACCCGGGTGGTGGCCGGGTCGGGAGTCGCGCTGACTTCGGGAACTGGATCAGGACGTGGTTCGGATGCTGGGGTGGTCAAAGCTCTCTGGTGGTTGTCAACGCTCGCTGGGCGCGTGCGTCAAGGATAGCGGCATCGAAGCCGGTGATAAGCCCCTGCCGCGTGCGGCAGAATCAGAAACCCCGGCCCTTCGCGCGGGAAGACCCGAGAACCGATCGATTCATCGGGTGTTTCGGGGGCGCTGACAACCGCTCCGCGCGGTTCCTCCCCCGAATCGCCGTTGCCAGCGGCCGGACCGTCCGGCGCGCGCCCCGGCGGGCGGTGGTTCCGCCCGCGGTCGCGCTGCTCGAATGCCTACTAGAACAGGGCTACTCGAACAGGGCTACTTGAAAAGGGGCAGTGCGATCAGGGCGGCGATCGTCATCAGCTTCATCAGGATGTTGATCGACGGGCCGGCAGTGTCCTTGAACGGGTCGCCGACCGTGTCGCCGGTGACCGCGGCCTTGTGGCAGTCGCTGCCCTTGCCACCGAGATGGCCGGTCTCGATGTACTTCTTCGCGTTGTCCCAGGCGCCGCCGGCGTTGGCCATGAACAGCGCCATCATGACGCCGGCCGCGGTCGCACCGGCGAGCAGGCCGCCGACCGCTTCCTTGCCGAAGATCATGCCCATGCCGACGGGGGCGAGCACGGCGAGCAGGCCCGGCACGATCATCTCGCGCAGGGCGCCCTTGGTCGAGATGTCGACGCAGCGCGCGTAGTCGGGTTTGCCGGTGCCTTCCATGATGCCCGGGATCTCGCGGAACTGGCGCCGCACTTCCTCGACCATCGCGTTGGCGGCCTTGCCGACCGCCTTCATCGCCATCGACGAGAACACGAACGGCAACATCGCGCCGATCAGCAGCCCCATGACGACCCTGGCGTCCTCGAGGCCGAGTTCGGTCTTGGCCGCGACCTTGTAGGCCGAGAACAGCGCCAGCGCGGTCAGCGCGGCCGAGCCGATGGCGAAGCCCTTGCCGATCGCGGCGGTGGTGTTGCCGGTCGCGTCGAGCGCGTCGGTGCGCTGCCGGACCGACGGATCCTGGTGCGACATCTCGGCGATGCCGCCGGCGTTGTCGGCGACCGGGCCGTAGGCATCGACGCCGAGCGAGATGCCGAGCGTGCTGAGCATGCCGACCGCGGCGACGCAGATGCCGTACATCCCGGACAGCTGGTTGCAGTAGTAGATCGCCAGCGAGATCAGGATCGTCGGGATCCAGGTCGAGGCCATGCCGGTGGCGAGGCCGTGGATGATGTTGGTTGCGGCGCCGGTCTCGGACTGCTTGGCGATGGTCTGCGCCGGCGCCATCTTCTCGGAGGTGTAGTACTCGGTGACCTTGCCGATCAGCACGCCGACGGCGAGGCCGATGATGACGCAGAAGTAGACGTTCCAGTACGAGAACGCCGTCGGCGAGTCGATCGCGGTCGCCGGGCCCGGCTTCATGATCACCGTGATCGCGGCGGCGCCGATCACGAGCAGCAGCGAGGCCGCGATCAGACCGCCGAACAGCGCCTGCGACAGCTTGCTCTCGTCGTCGGCCTTGACGCGGAACGTGCCGAGGAAGCTGGCGATGATGCCGATCGCGGCGAGCATGATCGGATAGAGCATCAGGCTGGTGCGGGCATTGGCGGCGGCGTCGGCGGCGAGTCCGCTCGGGATCAGCGACCAGCCGATGACCGCGGTCGAGATGATCGCGCCGCAGTAGCTCTCGAACAGGTCCGCACCCATGCCGGCGACATCGCCGACGTTGTCGCCGACGTTGTCGGCGATGGTGGCCGGATTGCGCGGGTCGTCCTCGGGGATGCCGGCCTCGACCTTGCCGACGAGGTCGCCGCCGACGTCTGCGGCCTTGGTGTAGATGCCGCCGCCGACGCGCGCGAACAACGCGATCGACGAGGCGCCGAAGCTGAAGCCCAGCACGTAGTTGACGAAGTTGACGTCACCGGGCTGGTTGAAGAACATCATCAGCAGGGTGATGCCGAGCAGGCCGAGGCCGACCACCGACATCCCCATGACCGTTCCCGACTTGAAGGCGATGTCGAGCGCGGCGCCGAGACTCGTCTTCGCCGCCTGGGTGGTGCGGACCGCGGCTCGGGTGGCACAGTGCATGCCGAAGTAGCCGGCCGCGCCCGAGGCCACGGCGCCGAGCAGGAACGCGACGGCGGTGCGCCAGCCGAGGAAGGTCTGCTGACCGTCATCGGGGCCCATGCAGAGCAGCACGAAAACGATCGCGACGAAGACCCCAAGCCATTTGTACTCGGCGTGCAGGAAGGCACGGCCACCTTCCTGAACCGCGGTGGCGATGTCCTGCATCCGTTCGTCGCCCCTGTCCTTCAGCATGATCTGCTTGAACAGGTTGAACGCGTAGGCGATGGCCGCCACGGCGATGAGGAGGGCTATTACGTTGCAGACATAGTGCATGGGGTTTTCCGGGGCCGGGGGGTAGGTAACCGGCGCAAAATGGGCGCGGCACGATAGC
>JAGQRA010000338.1 GCA_020425885.1 Planctomycetota bacterium
AGCTCGCCGTCTGGCGCCACGAACTCGAACGTCACCTGCCCGGCCTTGCCGGGGCACGGTCGCGGGCAGGCGCGTGATCCCGACGTGGCTGCTGTTCGGCCTCGCTTCGGTACGGGACGATGCCGGCCATGAGTGAGCCACCACCCCTGCCGCCGCAGAGCGCCGGCAGCCGGCGTCGTTCCGGGCGCCGCGCGCGGTCCGGGAAGCCATCGCGGTGGCGGCTGCCGATCATCATGGTCCTCGCGACCGTCGGCCTGATCGGCATGATCGCGTTGATCGCGGGCGTCGCCGCCGTCTACAGGGGGCTGGCCCAGGACGTCCCGGTCACGGACGCGGATCGGGCGGTTCTGCTGACCGCGCCGGCGTTCGTGGAATGGGACGAGGAGTTCGAGGTCGAGCCGACGCTCGAGGTGTTGACGAAGATCCGCAACATCGATCGCAGCTTCGAACTCGACTACGAGTACGACGCCGAGGACTTCTACCTGTCCTGTAGCGTCGGCGTCGAGACCTCGGTGTCCGACGCGAAGATCGCCTACTCGATGATGACGACCGGGGTCATGCTCGGGTCGTCGATGCAGGACACCGAGTGGCGCGAGCGCCCGGACCTGCTGCAGTGGGGCGATAGCTGCAAGGCGGCCGTGATGTACGCCGAAGACGACACCCCGTGCGGCAACCTGTTCGCCTGTCGCAAGGGCAAGCGCACCTTCCTCGCCGTCTGGTCGGGGCTGTGGTTCGATGACGCCGAGTCGATGCGCGAACTGCTCGCGCCCGTTCTTCGACGCTGGGAGGACTACGCGCCGTAGGTGCATCTCCGCCCCGGTCGGCCATGGTTCGCGCACCCGCATGACCACCTCGTCGCATATCCCTGCCGGATCGCAGTCGTTCGCGGTGACCGAGTCGTGCCGCGGCATGCGGCTCGACCGCTTCCTGCAGCAGATGCTGCCGCGGATGTCGCGCACCTCGATCCAGGCCGCGATCGCCTGCCGGGTGCGGCTCGCCTCGGGTGGACAGCCGAAGCCGTCGCGGCGACTCGCCGTCGGCGACGTGGCCATCATCGAGCCGCGGAGCGCCGCAGCCGCGGTGGACGATGTCGACCTGCCGATCCTGGCCGCCGGTGACGGTTGGATCGTGATCGACAAGCCTGCGGGTCTGGCGACCACGCCCAGCGCCCGCCGCCCCGGCGAGGATGTCGCGAGCAGGTCAGGGCTGGCACCGGCACATCGCCTCGACCGCTTCACCAGCGGCTGTCTCCTGCTCGTGCGCGATGCGACGACGGCGCGCGCCTTCGACATCGAGTTCCGCGCCGATCGGATCGACAAGGAATACCTCGCGATCGTCTCCGGCTCGCCGGTTCGCGACAGCTTCGAGATCGATGCGCCGCTCGGGCGGGGGCGGTCGAGCCGGGTCCCGAATCTCGTCGCCGTGACCGCCGGCGGAGCACCCGCGGCGACGGCGGTCGAAGTGCTGGCGCGGTTCGGGGATCGCGCCCTCGTCCGGGCGCGGCCGCGAACCGGTCGCCGGCACCAGATCCGGGTTCACCTCGCTCACGCCGGGCACCCGATCCTCGGCGATCTGATCTACGGCGGTGACGAGCGGCGCTTCTGCCGCTTCCAGCTCGGTCAGCACGTCGAGACCCCGATCGGCCTCGCGCCCGGGCGTCACCTGCTGCACGCCCATCGGCTGACGTTCCGGGATCCCGATGGTCGGCATGTGATCGCCGTCGAGGCGCCGTTGCCGGTGGACTTCGGTGTCGGTGGCGGCAGGGTTTTCTGAACAGTTGCGTCGTTCGCTCGTGGTCTTCCTGTCGTGATCGCCGACGCCTGGAATCGCTGGCAGGGCCGCCTGGAGCGCTATTGCGCCCAGCTGCTGTCGAATCGCCACGATGCCGAGGAGGTCGTGCAGGATGTGTTCGCCCGGCTCGTCGCCGCGCCGGATCGCTACGACCTCTCGCGTGAGCCCGAGGTGCTGTTGTTCCGGATGGTGCGCAACCAGTGCATCGATCGCATTCGCAAGCCGGTGCCGCGGAACAATGTCGAACTCGAGACCGCCGCCCCCGAGGCCACGGATCATCGCGATCTCGAGCTCGCGCTCGCGGCCCTGCCCGAGGCCGAACGCGACACGTTGTTGCTGACGACCGTCGACCAGCTCGGCTACCGCGAGGTCGCGGCGATTCTCGGTTGCTCGCTCGGCACCGTCGCGGCTCGCCGCGGCGCCGCGATCCTGAAACTCCGCGAGAGGTTGTCCCGATGAAGCGCGACGCCAAGCCGATCCCGCTGCAGAGCATCGTCTGTCTGCCACGTTGGTTGATGGTCCTCGGCGTCGCGATCTCGGGCGCCGGCATGCTTGCCGGGGTCGGATTCCTGGTCTTCGCGATCGGCTGGGCCGAGGGTCGCAACGAGGTCGGTGGTGCGATCGGTGCCGCTGTCGGCTGTCTGTTCGGCGGCGGCGGCGGTCTGTTCGGCACGCTCGGCGATTGGCGGCGTCGGCTGCCGGCGACGGTCTACCTGCCGATGCTGAAGAACGACACGCC
>JAGQRA010000339.1 GCA_020425885.1 Planctomycetota bacterium
CACGACGATCGGCGGGTAGTCCGCTACTTCGCCCCGGCGTCGGCGCCGGGGCCGCGCCGCCACTGCTCGCGCCGGTCGCGCCAGCCGGCGGCGTCCGCGCCGCGGCCGGTGGCGACGCAGAGCTCGACGAGCTCGTCGAACACCTCGCCGAGCAGTTCGCCACCGGCAGCACCGACGGCGTCGGCCGTCAGCTCGACGTGGGCCCGGCGCAGGGCCGTCTCCGCCTCCGTCTCGCGGCCCAGCGCGCGCAGGTTGCGGGCCTGGTCGAGGCGCAGCCGGGCCAGCGGCGCGATCGCCTTGCCGGACCAGCCCGCGACGGTGTCGGCATAGACATGGGCGGCGTCCTCGCGGCGTCCCTCGGCGACCAGCAGCGAGGCCTCGACGACGCGTCCGGCGGGCAGGTAGCCGTCGAGGTTCTCGGGTTCGGCTCGGCACTGGTCCAGTGCCGGTTCGAGCTCGTGCCTCGCCGCGGCGAGGTGTCCTTGCATGCGCAGGGCATCGGCCAGGAAGATGTGGGCGATGACGAGGTTCGGGTGGTCCGGGGCCAGGTCGACGCCGCAGCGCAGGATCTCGCGCGCCATCGGCTCGGCCGCCTGCGGCCGTGCGAGCGTGAGCTGCATCTTGGCGATGCCGACCATCGCGTTGAGGGTGTTGAAGTGGCGCTCGCCGCAGGTCCGGCGGGACGCGTCGAGCACCCGCTGCATCTCCGCCAGTCCCGCCTCGACGCGCCCCATCTTCGACAGCAGGTTGGCGTAGTTGTGGCGCGAGATCAGCGTCGACGGATCGTCGTCGCCGAGACGGGCGCTGCACAGCTCGAGCTCGCGGCGCACCAACGGCTCGGCTTCGGCGAAGCGGCCCAGGTTGTAGTAGGCGATGCCGAGGTTGCTCATCGTGATCTGGGTCTCCTCGTCCTGCTCGCCGAGCAGCCGCAGTCGGCGCTCGAGCACGTCGCGCAGGATCGCGAGCGCCTCCTCGTCCCGGCCGAGGTTCGTCAGCAGGAGGCCGAGGTTGTTGCCGGCCGCGAGCGTGCCGCCGTCGTCATCGCCGAACAGCCGGCGGCTCGTCACCAGGTTCCGTCGCAGCAGCGCTTCCTCGGCGGTGAAGTTGCCCTGCGCCGAGTAGACCATCGACAGGCGCCGCGTCACGCCGAGCGTCTCCGGATCGTCGGCGCCGGCGTGCTGCGTGTACAGCGCGAGTGACCGTTCCAGATGCAGCTCGGCGGCATCGAGAACGCCGAGGCTCAGGTAGGTGAAGCCGATCGTCGATCGGATGGTCGCCTCGACGAGCGGTCGGTCGGTGAAGCGCCCCTCGATCTTGGTCGCCGCGACGTCGAGTGCCTGGCGCATCGTCGCGTCCTTGCCGAGCTGATCGAGCGCGACCGCGCCCAGCAGCTCGTCGCGGAAGAACTCCAGGATCTCGGCGCGGGCCTCGGATTCGCGCGTCACCTCGTCCTTCGCCTGCGTCACCTGTTGCCGCAGCTCGAACTCGCTGATCGCGATCGCGGTCGGCGTCACGACCACCAGCAGCAGGCCCATCGACAGCGCCGCGGTCAACGTCGGGCGCCGGCGCACCCAGCGGCGCATCCGCACCAGCGAGCCGGCGCGCCGCGCCGCGATCGGAAGCAGGTGCAGCAGATTGTCGAGGTCCTCGACGAGGCTCGCGGCCGAGTCGTAGCGCCGTTCGGGCTCGGGGGCGATCGCACAGTGGCAGACGGTCTCGGCGTCCCACGACACCGACGGGTTCTGCTGCCTTGCCGGTGGCGGTGCCGCGGCGAGGATGCGCCGCCTGATCTCGTCATCGCTGCCGGCGCCTTCCTGGAACGGATTACGCAGCGTCAGCAGCTCGTAGAACAGCAGGCCGAGCCCGTAGACGTCGGTGTGCTGGCCGACGCGCCGACGCTCGCCGCGGATCTGTTCGGGCGCCATGTAGGGCAGCGACCCGAGCACGGCGCCGCTGCGTGTCAGCTGGCCGCTCGACTCCGTGCGGGCCAGGCCGAAGTCTAGCAGCACCGCGCGCAGCGACCAGGTGATCATCACGTTCGACGGTTTGAGGTCGCGGTGCAGCACACCCTGGCGGTGGGCGTAGGCGACGGCATCGGCCAGCTCGCGCAGCCACTGGCTGCACAGTTCGACCCAGCCGCGAGGGTGCGGCCCGACACCGGCGACCTGTTCGCCGCCGCCGAGCGCCGCCAGCGCCGCGCGGGCGTCGGCCTCGGTGAGTCGGCCGGGAGGACGGTCGGCGACGCGGGCGAGCAGCCGGTCGAGGCTGGCGCCCTCGATGCACTCCATCGTGAAGTACGGCAGCTCGTCGTCGACGCTGGCGGAGTAGACGCGCACGATGCCGGGATGCTGCAGGCCGGCGATCGCGGCCACCTCGCGGCGGAAGCGCTCGTGCGCCTGCGGGAACAGCAGGTGCTCGGGCCGGACCAGCTTCAGCGCGACGTGGCGGCCGAGCGAGGGTTGCTCGGCGAGGTAGACGACGCCCATGCCGCCGGCGCCGAGCCGGCGCCGCAGCAGGAACTCACCGATGCGCTCGGGGATCGCGCCGCCTGCTGCCGGCCGGCCATCGAGCATGCCATGGTCGAGGAGCACGTCCAGCTTGCGGCGCACGGTGGGCGCGAGGTCCGGATGTTCGCGCAGCAACGCCTCGACGGCATCAGGGCCCTCGCCGTCGAACCGGGCCAGCGCCTCGGCGATCAGGGCGGGAACGAGTGCGTCGCGATCGGCGGCCGGGTCCACGTCGACGATCGTACGGTGCCGGGACCAAAAGCCACCCCCGATCACCCTCACCCACGGCCCGCCGCGGCGATGTTGGTTTTGGTCCCGGCACCGTACCTACACGATGCCGGCGACGACGTTCGCCGGCTCGACGCCGGTCAGCCGTTCGTCGAGCCCCTGGCGCGGGAACACGAGCCGGCGGTGGTCGATGCCGAGCAGGTGCAGCATGGTCGCGTGCAGATCGTGCACCGACACCGGATCGCTGACGACGTTGTAGCTGAAGTCGTCGGTCTCGCCGTAGGCGATGCCGCCGCGGATGCCGCCGCCGGCGAGCCAGGCCGAGAAGCAGCGCGGGTGGTGATCGCGGCCGTAGTCGTCGCGCTCGAGCTTGCCCTGGCAGTAGACCGTGCGGCCGAACTCGCCGGCGAAGACGACGATGGTGTCGTCGAGCAGGCCGCGTCGCTTGAGGTCGATGAGCAGCGCCGCCGACGGCTGGTCGACGTCGTAGCACTGGCCCGGGAGCTGCTTGGGCAGGATCGAGTGATGGTCCCAGCCGCGGTGGAACAGCTGCACGAAGCGGACGTCGCGCTCGATCATGCGCCGCGCGAGCAGGCAGTTGCGCGCGAACGAGCCGGGCTTCGCCACTTCCGGGCCGTAGAGGTCGAGCACGTGCTGCGGCTCGTCGTCGACGGCACAGAGTTCGGGCACGGCGGCCTGCATGCGGAACGCCATCTCCTGCTGTGCGATCGTGGTGGCGATGTCGGGATCGCCGAACTCGCCCTCGTGCTTGCGATTGAGCCGCGCGATGGCGTCGAGCATGCGCCGCCGCACGCCGCGATCGATGCCTTTCGGATCGGACAGGAACAGCACCGGGTCGCCGGTGCTCTGCAGCGCCGTCCCCTGATGCCGGCCCGGCAGGAAGCCGTTGCTCCACAGCCGGCCGTAGAGTCCCTGCACGTTGCGCTGGCCGCCGGTCCAGAACGCCGAGGTCAGCACGACGAAGTCGGGCAGGTCGCGGTTCATCGACCCGAGCCCGTAGCTGAGCCAGGCGCCCATGCTGGCCTTGCCCGGGATCTCCGAACCCGTGCACAGGAAGGTCTTGCCGGGATCGTGGTTGATCGCGTTGGTGTGCATCGAGCGCACGACGCAGATGTCGTCGGCGCAGGCGCCGAGGTGTGGCAGCAGTTCGCTCCACCACACGCCGCCGGCGCCACGCCGCGCGAAGCCGAACATCGACGGCGCCACGCGCTGCTCGCGGCCGCGCGTCATCGCGGTCACGCGTTGCCCCATGCTCACGCTCGGCGGCAGCGGTTCGCGGAACAGCCGATGCAGGTCAGGCTTGTGGTCGAACAGGTCGAGCTGGCTCGGCGCTCCCGCCATGAACAGGAAGATGACCCGCTTCGCCCGTGCCGCGTGGTGCGGGCCGCGAGCCGCGTCCGTCGTCGCCAGCGCGCGCAGGGCCGTGCCGCCGAGGCCCATCGCCGCCGACGAGCCGGCGAGCGTGCCGATGAAGCGGCGCCGCGACAGCAGCCGCTCGCGATGGCGGAGGATCGGGTGCAGGTTCACGATCGGGTCCTGGTAATGTCGAGGTTGTAGATGGCGCTGGTCAGCGCGATCCAGGCGGCGAATTCGGCGGGTTGCAGACCGTCGGCAACGTCGACTCCGGCGCACAGCTCCGCCGTCAGTCCCGGATCGGCGGCGTAGATGCGGCGCAGATCGCGGAGGCAGGCGAGCAGCTCGCTGCGCTCCGCGGCATCGGCGATCGTGATCGTGACGGTCTCGTAGAGCCGGTCGAGTCGTTCTGCGTCCGTGTGACTCGTCGCCATCGCCGTGACCGCGAGATGGCGCGCCGCCTTCAGGTACTCATTCTCGTTGAGTAGCAGCAGCGCCTGCAGCGGCGTGTTGGTGCGCTCGCGCCGCGCCGTGCAGAACTCGCGCGTCGGCGCGTTCAGGATCGTCATCTGCGGTGGCGGCAGCCCGCGCTTCCAGAACGTGTAGACGCTCCGGCGGTAGATCGCCGCACCTTCATCGGCGACGAAGGTGCGCGGCAGCGAGTCGGGCAGCGTCACCGCCTTCCAGATGCCGGGCGGCTGCGGCGGCTTGACGCTGCGGCCGTACAGCTCGCGCACGAGCAGGTCGCTGGTGGCGAGGATCTGATCGCGGATCACCTCGGCGTCGAGGCGGTAGCGCGCGCCGCGCGCCAGCAGCCGGTTGTCCGGATCGCGCGCGAACGCGGCGGGCGTCGCCTTCGAGGATTGCCGGTAGGTCTCGGACAGCACGATGTCGCGCAGCAGCGCCTTGATGTCCCAGCCCGATTGCACGAACCGGACGGCGAGGTGGTCGAGCAGCTGCGGGTGGCTCGGCGGGCTGCCGCGCACGCCGAGGTCCTCGCTGGTCTCGACGATGCCTTTGCCGAACAGCTGCTGCCAGAAGCGGTTGACGGCCACGCGCGCGGTCAGCGGGTGCTCGGCCGCGCAAAGCCAGCGGGCCAGATCGAGCCGCGTCGCCACCGCGCCGTCCTGCTGCAGCGGCGGCAGGAACGCCGGTGTGCCGCGTTCGACGAGCGCGCCGGGCCGCTGGTAGTCGCCGCGCAGGAACACGTGCGTCGGTCGCACTTCATCGCGTTCCTGCATCACCATCGCGGCCGGGACCGCGCGGCGGATGGCGTCGCGGCGCTCGTTCAGCTCGCGCAGCTGTTGTTCGCCGGCGTTGGTCTTCGCCGTCTCCGCGTCGATGGCGGCGATCTCGGCCTCGACCGCCGCCAGCCGCGTCCGCTGGTCCGCGTCGGGCAGTTCGAGGTAGGGCGGCTGCAGGCCGCGACGGAAGTCGAGCGTGCCGCGGCTGCCGGTCTCCGGTGCTCCGTCGAGGTTGTTGAAGAACGCCGACAACCGGTAGTAGTCGGCGTGCTCGATCGGGTCGTACTTGTGCTCGTGGCACTGCACGCAGTGCATGGTCAGGCCGAGGAATGCGGTGCCGAAGGCGGCCATGCGGTCGGCGACGTTGCGGGCGTGGCTCTCCTCGGGCAGTGCCGTGCCGACGTCGATGATCAGGTGCAGGCGGTTGAAGCCCGAGGCGATCCGCTGGTCGGTCGTCGCTTCGGGCTGCAGATCGCCGGCGATCTGGTCGGTGACGAAACGGTCGTAGGGCAGGTCGTCGTTGAAGGCGCGGATCACCCAGTCGCGGTACGGCGACAGCTCGCGGTAGTGATCGTGGTGGATGCCGTTGGTGTCGGCGAAGCGCACCAGGTCGAGCCAGTAGCGCGCCATGTGCTCGCCGTAGGCCGGCCGCGCCAGCAGATCGTCGACGAGCCGTTCGTAGGCGTCGGGCGCGTCATCGGCGAGGAACGCCGCCACCTCGTCGCGCGTCGGCGGCAGGCCGGTCAGGTCGAGACAGAGCCGCCGGATCAACACGCGGCGGTCGGCGCGCGGGCTCGGCTGCAGGCCTTCGGTCGAGAGGCGCGCGAAGACGAAGCGGTCGATCGGGTGTCGGTTCCAGGCCGCGTCGGCGACTGCCGGGATCGTCGGTTGGGTCGGGGCGCGGAAGGCCCAGTGATCACGGCCGCGATCGGGAGGGCTCTGGCTCACGGCCGTGCCGACGAATACGGCCACGATCAGGCACAGCAGCGGCAATCGACGCGAGGGCGAGGTCGACATGGCCCGGCAGCATATAGCGATGACGCTGGCGCCGTGGCCTCAGGTCCGACCGGGCAACCCCTGGTTCGGCATCCGGCTACCATCGCGGCGCCGAAGGACAGCGGCCGGACACTGAGCATCCGGCGTCGGTCCGGCCGGCGGGATCGACCCTGATCGGGGGTGACCGGCGATCGTGCGAACGCAGCGTCACCGATCGTCGCTGTGCGAGGACAAGACCATTCAGGAGTCCCCGATGATCACACGCAGCTGTCTATCCCTCGCCGCGGCCATTGCCGCCGCCGCCGCGCCGTTGCTGGCGCAGAACTCATCCGTCTTCCCGGTCGAGAACACCTCGGTCGAGGGTGGCGCCGTCGAAGCGTCCTTCCCGTTCGGCTACGGCATCTCGCGCGCTCAGGCGGTGCTCGAGAGGGCCGCGCTGACCATCCCCAACGGCCACCAGATCAACCAGATCCGTCTGCGGCAGAAGCCCGGCTACAGCTCGGCGACGCGGCTCGTGCAGATGTCCGTCTACATGGGCGGCACCGACAAGACCGCGGCCACCGTCGGCGCCGACTTCCTCGCCAATTACAGCAACGGCACGCCGCGCACGCTGGTCTTCGGCCCGGCGGTGTTCACGCTGCCGGCGCTGAGCGCGACGAGCGCCCCGTACAATCAGTGCACGCTGAACCTGACGACGCCGTACACCTACAACGCCAACGAGAACCTCGTGCTGGAATTCGTCGTCACCGCCAACAACAACGCCAACCAGGCCTTCGGCTATTACGTCGACGCCGGCTACTTCATCTCGCCGGTGACGAGCTTCGGCACCGGCTGCCTGACCTCGGCCAACCAGATCCCGGTGCTGTCCGGATCCGGTGGCTATCCCGGCTACCAGATCTCGTTCAACCTGTCGCAGGCGCCCGCCAACTCGACGCTCTACTTCCAGATGAACGTCCAGCCCTCGCCCCCGATCAGCGGCGCCCCGTTCGGTGCGCCCGGCTGTTCGATGCTCGTCTACCCGTTGGCCGCCGTGCTCGCCACCGCGCCGGGCGGCTCGTTCTACCACACCATCACGCTGCCGAACACGCCGACGCTCTACGGCGTCGACGTCTACGGCCAGGCGATCATCTTCGATCTGTTCGCGAACGCCTTCGGCTTCGCCGCCAGCAACGGCGTGCAGATCGAGATCGGACGCCTGATTCCGATGGCGAAGGTCATCGCGCAGGGCAACGCCTCCGCGGCCACCGGCGGTGTCCAACGCTACAACGGCCCGATCCTCACCTTCGGACACAACTGACGTGACCGACGATACCGAGCAGCACCGCTCTCCACCGGCCACGCGCGCGGCCTACGACGAGCTGTTCGCACGGCATCTGCCGGCCCTGGTGGCGTTCCTGCGCCACAAGGTCGGCGGCGAACTCGCCGCCCGGGAGTCGGTGCACGATCTGGCGCAGTCGGTCTGCCGCGAGGTCATCGCCGACCTCGACCGTTTCGAGCTGCGCGCGGACGAGCAGTTCCGTGCCTACCTGTTCCTGCAGGCGACGCGCAAGGTGATCGATCGCTACCGCTACCACCGCAAGGGCAAGCGCGACATGGCCAGGACGGGCGAACTGCCCGACGACAGTCGCACCGCCGACGAGCTCGGCATCTACTCGCCGTTGGCGACGCCGACCCGTGCCGCCGATGCGCGCGACGAGCTCGCCCGGGTCGAGCGCATGCTGCAGTACCTGCCGGAGGCGCAGCGTGACGCGATCTTCCTGTCGCGCATCGCCGGGCTGGGCTACGCGGACATCGCCGCCAGCCAGGGTGTCAGCGAGTCGGC
>JAGQRA010000340.1 GCA_020425885.1 Planctomycetota bacterium
ACGGCACCGCCTGGAGCGAACGTCTGCCCTTGCATCGCCCGCCGCCGCGTTATGACCATGCCCTCGCCCACGACTTCGTCGGTCAGGTGACGCTGCTGTTCGGCGGCCGACCGGCGGTGAATGCGGTCGCGGGCGGGACCTGGCTCTGGGACGGCAACGACTGGCGGCAGGCGGCGGGGCCGGAGCCGAGCGCGCGCTGCAATCATGCGATGAGCAGCGACATCCTGCGCGGTCGGGTGGTGCTGTTCGGCGGCTTCGGCAGCTCGACCTTCGGCGACACCTGGGAGTGGGACGGAACGTCCTGGTCGCAGCGGCCAACGGGGCCGGGGCCGGCGCCGCATTGGCGGGCGAGTCACGCCATGGCATTCGATCTCGCGCGCGCAGTCACGGTCATGAACGGCGGCACGTTCGGCGGCGAGGAGACCTGGGAATGGGATGGCGCGAGCTGGGCGCAGCAGGTGTCGACGGCGCGCGATCGGGTCGGTCACGCCATCGCCTTCGATGCGCGGCTGCAGCGGGTCATCCGCGTCGGCGGCGCCGAGGGCAGCCCGCCCGTCACCCTGCCCGACACCGACAGCTACGGTCATCCGGTGCTCGGATCGTGGCAGTCGCACGGTGTCGGCTGTCAGGGCTCGTTGGGGATGCCGCAGCTTCAGGCGCCGACCTCGGTCGTGCCCGGACCGATGATCGGCCATCCGTTCCTGGTGCAGCTGCACGGCTGTCGATCGCACGCCTTCTTCGCCTTCGGTTGGTCGGACAGCCTCGACGGTGCCACGCCGCTGCCGCACGATCTCACCGGCCTGGGCATGCCGGGCTGCGCGTTGCGCGTGAGTCGCGATGCGATCGCCGGCGCCGTGCCGATGAACGGCGTGGCGACCCTGCAGCAGCACGTACCGAACGACCCGTTCCTGGTCGGACTCGGCTTCCACGTCCAGGGCATGTCGCTCGATCCGGGGGTCAACGTCGGCGGCTTCGTGCTGACGAATGGACTGCAGGCCAGCATCGGACGCTATTAGGCGGACGGCGGGTCACGTTCTACCGTTGGCGGCGGAGTCCGCATGATCTCGATCCTCGCCCTGTCTCTCGCCCTCTCGCCGAGTCCGCAGCAGCCGGCCCCGGCCGCTGCCGGCGAACCATCGCGCGTCACCGTGTTCGCGAGCGGAACCGATGGCTATCACACGTTCCGCATCCCCGCCATCGTCGCCGCCGGCGGCGACCTGGTCGCGTTGGCCGAAGGTCGCAAGGGTGGCCGCGGTGATGCCGGCGACATCGATCTGGTGATGCGGCGTTCGAGCGACGGCGGCGCGACCTGGTCGAAGCTCGCGGTCGTCTGGGACGACGGCGACAACACCTGCGGCAATCCCTGCCTCGTCGTCGATCGGACCAGCGGGGCGATCCTGCTGTTGGCGACGCACAACCTCGGCCGCGATCGTGAGCATCAGATCATCGCCGGCGAGTCGGAGGGCACGCGCACGGTGTGGTTGCTGCGCAGCGACGACGGCGGGCGGACCTGGTCGAAGCCGAAGGAGATCACGGCGACGGCGAAGCGACCGGACTGGACCTGGTACGCGACCGGGCCCGGCGCCGGCATCCAGCTCGAACGCGGTGAGCATGCCGGGCGCCTGGTCGTGCCGTGCGATCACATCGAGAAGGGCAGCAAGCACTACCACTCGCACGTGATCTGGTCCGACGATCACGGCGTCACCTGGCAGCTCGGCGGTTCATCGCCGCGGCATCAGGTCAACGAGTGCGAGGTCGTCGAACGCGCCGACGGTTGCCTGCTGCTCAACATGCGCAACTACGACCGCAGCCAGCACACGCGCCAGGTCTGCGTCAGCCGTGACGGCGGTGCGACGTGGAGCGATCAACACCACGACCCGGCGTTGGTCGAGCCGATCTGCCAGGCCAGCGTGCGCCGCATCGCCTGGCCCGATGGCGATCGCGCCGGGTTGATCGCCTTTTCCAATCCGGCGCACGCCGACAAGCGCGAGAACCTGACGCTGCGGCTGAGCCTGGACGACGGCGCGACCTGGATCTGGAGTCGCTGCTTGGAGCCGGGCGCGGCTGCCTACTCGTGCCTGGTGGCACTGCCCGCGGTCGGCGCCGACCCCGCCGGCTGCCCGGACATCGGCTGCCTGTTCGAGGCCTTTGGCTATCGGCGGATCGAGCTGCTGCGGCTACCGGCGGCCGATTACGCCGCGCTGCGCTGACGGCGGCGAAAATCGCGGCCCGGTCGCGTGCGTTCCCGGGCCGAGGGTTCTTGGTGGGTGAACTGAAAACCAGGAACCCAGCATGAACCACTCCACCTCGACCCTTCTCGCCTTCGCCATCACCGCTGCCGCCGCCACCGCGCAGGGCAGTGACTTCCTCTACACGACTTCGCAGTCCGAGCTGACCCTGTCCGGCAGCGGCGGCACCGTGCTGCGCTTCATCCGCCCCAATGACGTCGTCGGCCTGCAGTCGGCGCCATGTCCGGCCCGGGCCGAGAAGTGGGCGCCGCGCAACGCCTACGAGGTCATGGCCGGCGACGAGAACGGCGACGACTCCTACCAGCGGACCAACCTGTTCGGCGCCATCGACGCCCTGGTCTCGGTGCGCACCAACTCGGTCGGCACGACCACGGCCCGTCACATCTACTTCTCGCCGGCCGCGCCGATGGGCACCGTCGTCAGCGGCGGCGCCGGGCTGCGCCCCGGCGACGTCGGCCGCATCGTGCGCAACGGCTTCGGCGACGGCCAGGTCGAGTACTTCCTCCGCGCCGAGCAGATCCAGATCGCGCTCGGGTTGCCGGCGACACCGGTCGTCATCGACGTCGACGCCGTCACCTTCGGCCCCAACGTCGGCATCTTCCTCTCCCTCGACAGCGACATCGCCTGCTCGCCCTGCGGCGGCCCGACGGTGATGCGCGACGGCGACGTCTTCTGCATTCCGCCGTGGGCCTACTCGTGGACGACGGCGGGGACGATCGCCGGCATCGCGCCCGGCAGCGCCATCCGCGTCTACACCGAGGCGATGATGAACACGATGACGGCCAACGCCATGGTCGCCGATCGCTTCGGCGCCTGCGTCACCTCGGCCGACGACATCGAGGCGCTCGACATCGACTGGTCGATCCCGTCGACCTACACCGTGGCCGGCTGCGGCGGCGTCGTCGCCGTGCCGACCTTGATCTACACCGCCGAGACCCTGACCGGCGGCAGCATCCTGTCGACCGCGTTCGGCGGCACGATCCACAACGGGCTCTGCGGTCCGCTCGGCACCGGCTGCGGCTTCGGCCCGACGCTCGGCCTGCAGATCGGTCTGCGGCCGCCGACGGCCGCGATGGGCATCCCGAGCTACATCAACTCGCTGTCCGGCAACACCCGCCTGTTCGAGTTCGCCGCCGAGGCGGCGACGCCGCAGATCCCGGCCTTCAACACCGCCACCATCGACTTCGTCACCCCGGCCGTGCCGCTGACCTGGGTCTTCATGTCCTTCGCCCCCGGCGGCCCCGGCGCGGTGCGGACGTCGGCGCCGTTCATCTGGGGCATGTTCGGCTTCCCCGACTACTACCCGATGCCGAACTTCATGGGCACGATCCCGACCGGCACCGGCTTCGGCAGCTACACCAGCCCGGCGATCCCGTTCCCGGTCGACCTCGTCTTCCAGGGCGCGACGATCCTCGGCTCCTCGATCGAGGTCAGCACGCCGACGATGGTCGAAGTGTTCTGACGGTGCCAGGACCGAATCGCACCTGTTCGATTCGGTCCCGGCACCGTACGCACCTCAGAAGCGGAACGGGATGCGCAGATACTCGAGCATCGGTCGCGGCGAGTTCGGCCGCAGGCTGCGCGCGCCGGTGTCGAACGGGTCGTAGGTCATGTCGAACGTGACATCCCATTGCAGGAAGGCCGGCGCGCCGTTGGCCAGGATCCACGCCTGCAGGCCGGCGTCGTCGAGGTCGTAGACGAACTGCTCGGGATCGGCCGGATAGCGACCGGTCGCGACGCTCGGATCCTGATGAAAGGCGAAGCCGATGCGGACGTTGGCCTCCGGCACGGGTTGCTCGTCGTAGAGCCAGGTGTGGCCGAGGCCTTCGCTGCCGTCGGTCGTGACCTTGAAGAACTTGGCCAGCACCCGCACCTGTTCGATGCCGGTCGGCAGCAGGCTGCCGTCGACGGCGAGCAGCATCGAGCTGCTGTCGTGTGACAGGATGCGCTGGCTGCCGATGGCGGCGCCGCCGACGCCGAGCAGCTCGGCCTCGTACTGCGCATAGCGATCGACCTGATCACCGAGCGATGGTCGCTCGAGCAGCAGCCGGTAGGCCGGCGCGCCGAGGTGGCTCGCCGCGGCATCGATGCCGGTCACCTTGGTGGCCTCGACCGCGGTCGGATACTCGATCCGAACGGCGCTCTGCCCGACCGCCGCGTACTTGACGTAGCCGGGTCGGTGGCCGCCCTGATCGAGGCCGGCGAAGGCGTAGACCGGTCCCGTGACGTTGTTGCCGTCGTCGCGAAGGACGCGCGCCCCGTTCGGTTGGGCCAGCAGGCGGCGGCGACTGCTGCCGGTGTCGATCCACTTCGACCGCAGGCGCGACTTGCTGTTGAACGGGACCGGCAGCAGCACGGGTGCCGGGCGGATGTCGCCTTCGCCGAACGTGCTCGGGATGACGTTGTCGAAGTCGTCGTAGTAGGTGCCGTGCTCGTCGGGGATGCCGCGCCAGCCGAGGATCGTGCGCTTGTCGATGCCGGCCGGCGGATTCGCGGGCAGCACGACTTCGATCCGGTCATCGAGGTAGGTGTTGGTGCCGTCCGCGTTGTCGCCCGGTGGTGTCATCAACTGCACGACGCCCATGCCGCCGAAGGCGCCGAGTGGCTTGCGGTCGTACTGCGACCCATGGCGGACGCTCTGGCCGTTGCCCGGGTACTTGCTCGGGACGTTCAGCGAACCGAAGTTGCCGGTCGTGCAGATGCCGCCGTCGGCCGAGATCGCGAAGTTGTAGTTGCGGTCGGTGTTGCTGTTGTTGGGGTGCGTCGGGTCGCCGCGGAAGGTGTAGCGGCCGTTGTTCTGATGGGCGTGGATGACGATCCTCGAGGCCGACATCAGCACCACGAGGCCGCCGGAGCCGCCGCCGCCGCCGCCGGCTTCGCCCGACGCGCCGGCCTGTTCGCCGCCGCCGCCGTTACCACCGTCGGCCGTGATCCGGCCCGTGCTGGTGATCTCGATCTTGCCGAGCGCCTTGACTATGAGCACGCCGCCACCGCCGCCGCCACCGCCACCCGAGTAGTCGTTGGCGAAGTTCGAATCGGTCGGGCTGCACGGCGATCCCGGGGTCTTGACCGAGGTGTCACCGCCACCGCCACCACCGCTACCACCGGTCGGCGCGGTCAGCTCGCCCGTGATGCGCAGCCGCCGGCCGGCCCGGACGCTGATGCCGCTGCCCCAGAAGTCGTTGTCGAGGCGGTCGTCGGTGAAGACGCTGGCCGCGGGCTCGCCGCCCGGCAGCGCGTTGGAACGGCCGTAGCCGCCGCTGCAGCCGGCGCCGCCGAGGCCGCGCTTCTGCTGGAACTGGGTGCCGGAGTAGACCGCGTCGTCGTAGCGCGGATCGCCCTGGGTCGCGAACGTGCCACCGCCGCCGCCCGAGCCGCCGCCGTCGCCATCGTAACCGTTGCCCGTGTAACAGCTGGCGAGGCAGCTCAGCCGGCCGCCGCGACCGCCGAGTCCTGGGACCTGGCCGGCGCCGCTGCCGTTGCCGCCGCGCATGTCGCGCGCCATCCCGGTCGGCGGGCCGCCGCCGCCGTTGCCGCCGCCGCACGCGCCACCGCCGCCGGCCTTGGCGTCGTTGG
>JAGQRA010000341.1 GCA_020425885.1 Planctomycetota bacterium
AGGCCATGCTTGAGCCAGTGCAGAATCCGCGCCACCCGATGGAAGTAGCGATGGTGCTGCATCACCTCGGCGTGTCCACCCGCCGCGATCCGCGCCCGCTCGTCACTGCGATCGAGCCAGTATGCGATCTTGTCGATCGCCTCGTCTTCGCTCTCGAACCAGGCCAGGTGCTCGCCATTGCGGAACACGTTCTCGAGCTTCGGCACGTAGTGTGTCAGATGGAAACCGCCGCACGCCATCGTCAGGAACGTGCGGTTGCTGAAGTAGTAGTCGTCGCTGTTGATCTCGTTGATGCCGAGCACGATTCGCGAGGTCGCACAGACCTTGGCGTAGGCGCGATTGTCGACCTGGCCGCGGAAGCGCAGCTTGCCGCGCAGGTGCGACCAGCGCTGCCAGTGCATGCCGAACACCTCGGTGTCGAAGCGCTCGGCGATCTCGGCGAGGAACGAGGCGCGCTGGCCGCGACGCCCGGGGCCGCCGATGAAGGCGACGTCGCGAACCTTCTTCTGCGCCTTTGCCGGGCGGTGGAAGCGCGGCTGGAACCCGCTCAGCAGGAACGCCATGTTGTCGAGCCCGCGCTCGCGCAACCACGAGAAGCGGCCCGGGTTGCTCATGCAGACGAGGTCAGCGAGCTTGAAGTAGTCGACGATCGAGCCGTCGAGCACCTCGAGCGCTTCCTCGCACCAGATCACGATGCGGGCCTCGTGCCGGAACTCCTCGGCGAGCAGGGCCGGCAGGTCGCGGAAGAACACGAAGACGGTATCCGGGCGGTAGCGTTTGAACTCGGCGCGCGCCATCTTGAGCGCGATGCGCGGTCCGAACCAACGCCGCCAGGCGGCCAGGTTGCGCCACCGGACATCGACGCCGTGCTCGCGCAAGGCGTCGACCAGACCGCCGGTGCAGCGGGTCCGCGACATGCTCTTGCCATAGAACAGGACGCGTCGAACCGAGCCGCAGCGCGACTCGGGTACGGGCGAACCGGAGACCAGGGGCTCCGGACGCGGAATCGTCAACGTGGGCTCGGGCCCGCCGGCCCCGGATCCACCGCCACCGCCGGCGTCACGATCACCTGTTTCACGGCTAGCAGCAGCAGGGCGGCCCGAGTTCGCGCCGCGAGAATCAAGGTAGCCGGAATCCGGGCACCCACCACCCAACTGGCCGCCCCCAGGGTAGCCAGAATCCAGGTGCCCCGATGCCGACTGGTCTACTCCCCGTTCGCCCTCAAGCATCTTCGTGAGTCTCCCTTGGCATTGGGCGCCGAGCCAGCAGTTCCATGCCGCTTGCCGCACTCGCGAGCTCCGCGTCGATTGTATCCTCTCTGCACGCATCGGGAACATACAGCCCTGCCGTACCGCCGAGCCACCACCACTTCTGAAAGAACGCCGGGAACACGGGCGAACGAGACCCGAACAACGCCCGAGCACGCTGGCCGATCCAGCATCGTCGCAGGCCGCGGCGCCATAGCCAGCGCCCCGGCGGCAACGGGCCGCGATGACGATGCTCGATGCCGGCCCAGCGGATGGTGCGCGTGAACTCGGTCGTCTCCTGCATGCAGCGAAGCACCCGCCCGCGCCGGTAGTCCTCGCGCTGTCGGGCAGCCGCGGCCACGGCCGCCGCCAGTTCGCCGGCGTCGCGGACGAGACCCGAGGCCATCAGCCCGTCGGCCACAGCATCGGCATCGAGATCGCGGATCAGCCTCGTGGCGGCGGCGAGGCGGTGCTCGCGGCCGGCGATCGAACGGCGATGCGCTCGGGCCGATTGCATGTCGAGCACGGCCAACGTGCCGTCGTCGAGCCGCACGAAGTTGTCGCCGTGCAGATCACGATGTTCGATGCCGGCCGTGAGCATCCGCAGCGCCAGCGCGGCCTGATCGGCGAGCCGCGTCATCGGATGCTCGACCGCCGCCACGACCGGTAGCGCGCGCAACACCAGCCACGATCGCGACGGCAGCAGCCGACGCCGCAGCGTGCGCACATCGAGGACCTCCGGGCAGGGCAGGCCGGCGGCGCGGGCGCAGCGCAGAACGCGAGCCTCGTGCTCGGCCGGCAGCGCCCTGACCAGGTAGCGGAGTCGGTCCTTGCCGCGCGGGAAGGTCATCGTCTTCA
>JAGQRA010000342.1 GCA_020425885.1 Planctomycetota bacterium
CGACCATGGTGCTGCAGAACGTCGCCGCCGCGATGGACCGCGCCATCGAGCGCGGACATGGAGCCGCCGACTTCGCCATCTTCACCCAGGATTGAGCGGCCGAAGAAGAGCCATGCCGCGGCCTCTCAGCCTCTGACCGGGACGACGGCGGCGTAGAGGTTGGCCACGGTGACCAGCTCGCTGCCGGGTCCGAGCACCGGCACCAGGACGCGACGGTAGTCCTCGCCCTCGAACGCATCGAGCGCAGGCCACAGCGTCCACAGGTCCACGCTCGCCAGCCACCGCACGGCTACCAACGGCGCGTTCGGGTCGGGCGTGAACACCGGGAACTCGCGCACCGCACGGGTGCCGCGCACGAAACCGGAAGCGAAGACGCCGCGGCAGGCGGCCAGCAGGTGATGATTCGCCTCGCCGGGAGCCAGGGTGCCGTAGACGGCAAGGCGCGATCCGGCGCCCGGCAACAGCGCGCGTAACATGCCGGAGTGTTCGACCACGCCCCGACGATACCGCGGCACGACGCCGCGGCGTCGACCTCTAGCCGATCCGTTCGCGCTCGTCGGCGAGCCGGGCGCTGTCGAGGATCAGCCCGGTGGTGTTCATGCGGAGGTGCTGTTGCGCCCGCAGCGGCGGCCCGCGCCAGAACGTGTACTGCCGCGGGGCCAGCGTGAACATGCGCGAGCACTGACGGCGGATCTGCTCCTCGAGGGCCTCGAGCAGCTGCTCGTGCGACACCAGCCACAGCTGCGACAGCGCCACCCCGAGCCGCTGACCATCGGCGTCGGCGAGCACGCCCTCGATGACGTCGCGGCCGACCACGCCCTGTTCGACCAGGATGTCGCCGAGTCGATCGCCGACGGGACATTCATCGCTCTGGGCATGCACGATGTCGCCGTCGACGAACTCGAGCTGGAAGCACTCGGTGCCGGTCTCGATCTGCAGGATCCCGTTGCTGCGCTGCCCGCCCAGCACCGAGATCAGGTCGGCGGTCGAGGCGAAGTCGCCCGTCGCGCTGAGCACCTGCTGGTGTTTCGGGCTCGGCGGCTCACCTTCGGACCAGGTCACCTCCTTGGCATCGAGCACGGTGCTGAGCACGTTCTCGACGAGCCAATTGGGCAGGCGATTGCTGCGCGTGCCGGCCATCGTAGCGAGCAGTTCGGCGGCCTCGTTGAGGCAGGACGCGACCGGGTCCAAGGCCTCGACGTCGACCGCCGGCCCCCCTTCCACCTCCAGCTGACTGCGCCGGATCTCGGCAACGAGCCGCCGGCAGGCACGGGCGTAGGACCAGAGCGTTGGGTTGGACGGAGTTGGGCTCATGTCTTCTGTTCGTCCATCGTCGGCATTCGTCGTGCGCCCGCTTGAGGCTCCGGGGTCACGCGACCTCGCCACCGGTCGACCCGGACGCCACCTCGCTATGAGAGGGCAGTCTCCACGCAGCCTGCAAAACGGCTGCCACACAATGCGGCCTCGAAGGACAAAGAGACTGCCCATGACGGAGGCTACTTCATTCCGTGACTCCGACCACCGGACTCAAGCCGGGTGACCGCACCACGGACCTTTGCACACTCGACCTCGACTGCAAAGGCGTGGACCGCAAGCCGCTGTCCACCTAGCGGGAGTCGCTGATCAGCGAGTTCGACGGCAACCCTGGCCGCCTGATCGTGATCGAAGCCGGCTCGCAGTCACTGTGGGTCAGCCATCTGCCTACTGAGCTGGGTCATGAGGTCATGATCGTGGATCCGCGCCGCGCGAAGCTGATCGCCGCAGGCGACCGCAAGACCGACTGCCGACTGCCGACTCGGAGGCACTGGCGCGCCTGGCGCTCGGCGTTCCTGCTGGAGGAGGCACAGTCGCCGATCCTCGCCACGCTGGCGAATCTCGAGCGACGCATCCGCGAACTCGATCAGGGAACTCGGTGTTGGCGGCCCGCGCAATGAACGGGTC
>JAGQRA010000040.1 GCA_020425885.1 Planctomycetota bacterium
CGCCTCCGCCAAGGACTGGCAGCAGAAGGACCACCGCGCCGCCATCGACAAGCTCGGTCAGGCGCTGGCGATCTACGACAAGACTCCGGGTGACTGGCAGCAGGACCGCGCCGTGGTCATGCGCGCCATCGTCTGGAACGAGGTCGAAGCCGGCGACGCCGAGGCGGGGCTGGTGTGGTTCGAGAAGCTGATCAGGGACCTGCCGCGCGGCGACGAGGAAGTGCCGGCCCACCGGGAACTCGGCAGCGCCTATGCCGCCATCTACGAGGCCGCCACCCGGAGGGCAACGCTGGAAGAGCGGATCGCGACGATCGATCGGGCGCATGCCGTGCTGCTCGAGTGCCGGCACGTGAGGCGCGCGGCGCAGTGCCTGCACGACAAGGGCACCCTCTACGGCCAGGCCGGTGACGTCGCCCGGATGCGGCCGGCGTTCGCGGCCGCGACGGCCCAGCGACGCCAGCTCGCGGACTCGATCGGACTGGCCTGGACGCTCAACAACCTGGCCCACTTCGAGCTCGAATCTGGCGACGTCGACGAGGCGGCGTCGGCGTTGCAGCAGGGCTACGAGCTGATCGCGCGCGGCGAAGGTCTCGAGGCGCAGCGAGCGCTCGCCTTCAACCTCGACGCGTTCTACGGCAAGGCCCGGGCGTCGGCGCCGTCGTCGGCGTCGGTCGAGGCGATGTGGAACATCGCGCGCAGCGCCGGCAAGTCCCGCCTGCCGTTCGTCGTGCCGCCCGATCGCATGCTGCGCGAATCGATGCAGCTGCAGCTGTCGCAGCGCGGCGACAAGGCCGCGCTCGCGATCGCCCGGCGGGCGGCGAAGCTCGTGCAGCCACACTGGCCCGTCGAGGTCCGCGCCGACTCGATGCTGCGGATCGCGGCGATGGCGCTGCGCGGCGGCCGACAGGGCTGTGGCCTGGCGCAAACCCTGCTGCGCGGTCTCGCCGTCGGCGACGGACCGTGCGCCGCACACCTCGCCGCCCGCCGCGACGCCATCGCGGCCGTGGTGGCCGCGCACTCCAGGCGTGTCGAGGACTACGACCGACTCGCGCGCACCGCGGCGGACGCCATGACGGGGCTCGGCGATCGCCAGGGGCGCATCGACCTGTTGAGGCAACTCAGCGAGGTCGAGATCGCCGCCGGCAAGAGCACGGTGCACGATGCGCTCGGCGGCGAACTCGACGAGTTGCTGCAGTCGGGCGGGCCCGGCGGCGACGGCGCCGCAGCGATGTCGCAAGGCGTCGGTCAACCGCCCGCCGACGCCGACGAGCACACCACGTTCGCGGCGATCGAACCGGGTACCGAGGGCGGATCGTGGATGCTCACCGATCGCATCGGCGGCGGCGCCTGGAAACTCGACCTCCGCTGGAAGCCGCACAACAGCAGCTTCAACGGCATCGGCCTCGGCCTGCACGGCGGCTACTTCGTCGTGCGATCGATGCAGTACGGCGGCGCCGCCGCTTCCGGTGGCGCCGTCGGCCAGACGTCGCTCGACGAGCTCGGCAACTACCTGCCGATCAGCAGCGAAGGTCACTGGGAGATCACGCGGAACGGCGCAACCCGGTTCGTGCCGCGGTCATGAGCGACGCCACCGTCCACGCGGCATCGCCGGCGGAGCTGTTCGCGCACTCGCGCTGGCTGCTCGAACTGGCGCGGCGACTGGTCGGCGAGGCCGACGCCGACGACGTCGTGCAGCAGACGATGCAGGCGGCGATGCGACGCCAGCCGGCGGCCGACCAGCCGTTGCGGCCGTGGCTCGGCAGGGTCGCGCGCAACTTCGCGGCCAAGTACCTGCGCGCCGCGACGCGGCGACGTGGCCACGAAGACGGCGCCGCCCGCGCGCGCGCGGCCGTCGTGCCGTCGACGGCCGAACTCGCGGCCTCGGCCGAGACGCTGCAGGCGCTGGTCAAAGCACTCGGCACGCTGCCGCCACCGCTGCGCGAGGTCGTGACGTTGCGCTTCATGCGCGAGATGACCTCGCGCGAGATCGGCCGGCAGCTCCACATCGCGCCCGGCACGGTCCGCTGGCGGCTCAGCCAGGGCCTCGCCGAGCTGCGGCAGCGGCTCGACGATCACTGCGACGGCGATCGGAACAGGTGGACCAAGGCGCTGGCGGCGATCACGCTGGCCGGTGCTCCCGCC
>JAGQRA010000343.1 GCA_020425885.1 Planctomycetota bacterium
CGAACTGCGGGCCGCGGGCATGGTGGTGTGGCAGACGCCCGAGGTCGTGCTCGAGCTGCCGGGGCCGGTCCAGGGCCGGGTCGCGACCCTGCCCGACGGTCGGCTGCTGTACGGCCGCAGCACCGCCGACGGCACGACCGACCTCGTCGTCTACGACCCGAGGCAGCCTGGCGTGTCGCCCGAGCCGGCCTACGGCCTCAACACCGAACACAACGAGCTGGCGCCGGCGGTGACCGCCGCGGGCGAGGTCTTCTTCACCTCGGATCGCCCTGATGGCAGCGGCGGCTACGACCTCTACCGGGCCATGTGGTCGCCGCGCGGTTTCGGCCGCCCCGAGCCGTTGCTGCTCTGCAACACGGCCTTCGACGAGACCGATCCGGCGCCGGCGCCGGACGGCGACGGGTTCGTGTTCGCGCGTATCGATCCCGAACGGCGATCGAGCGATGGCGCGCTCTGGCATTGCGAACTCGCCGCCGGTCTCGAGCCGCGGCGGTTGTTCGCCCCCGTGGCGCGCCGGATCGCGCCGGTCGATCGCGACCCCGCATTCGCGGCCGATGGCGGCGCCTTGTGGTTCGTGCGGCGAGAGCTCGGTCGGACGCTGCAGCTCTGCCGCGCCAGCCTGCTCGGCGGCGAGTTCGACGAGCCGGCTACGATCGGCACCGCCTGGGGCGTGGCCAACCTGCGGGCGCCGAACCCCGGCGACGATGGCCTTAGTCTCGGCCTGCTGCAACCGCGCCGCGCTGCCGACGGCGCCGACCTCTGGTTCGAGTCGAGGGCGAGGGAGGTCTACCCGTGGTGGCCGGGGCAGCGTTGGATCGAACGGATCCTGCTCGGCCTGTTCCTGACCTTCGCGCTGCTGCTGTTGCTGTTGGTGCTCGGTCGGCGCTGGACCACGCTCGATCTGCTGGCGCAGTGTCTGCTGCTGTCGTTGCTGCTGCACGTGCTGCTCGGCCTGTGGCTGATGGGCATCGAGATCAGCGGTGCGCTGCTCGAGGGCCGCAACGAGGGTGGGGATCTCGAGGTCACGGTGATGGCCGCCGTGACGACGAACTCGGCGGTGGCCAGCGAAGGTCAGCGAATGGCCGACATCGCCGCCGCGGTGCGGTTCACGCCGAGGCCTCGCGCCCTCGACGCCGCGGCACCGTCGGCGGCGGCCGAGCGCGCCGGGCAGAGGGAGATCGAGGCCGGAGCCGGTACCTATGCATCGGAGCAGCGCGCGGCCAAGACCTCGCTCACGGCCGAGGTCGACGACGCCGCCGCGGTGGCGGCTACCCACGCCGGTGCCGATGCGCCGCTCGACACCGCCGCGACCGCGTTGCCGCCCATGACCGGGAGCGAGCGTGCGGCCGCGGCTGCGGCCGAGGCTCATGCCGACCAGGGCAAGGGCATGGCCTTCGTCCTGGTCACGCCGGGTGGCGCCGTGCAACGCGCCAGTGCGACCAGTTCGGCCCTCGATGCTGGCGCCGCGCCTGAACGCGCCCTGCCCGGCTCGCGGCCGGTGACCGTTCCGATGGTCGAACTCGAGGGCAAGGGCGAAGCTGCTCTCGTCGCGACCCGCGACGCCGAGGCCGATGCAGACCACGTCTCGGCCGCGTCGGCAGCCGACACCGCCGTGTCGGGTCCGATGAACGATGCGGGCCGAGCGGCGGCGCTGGCGACGCGGGTCGCAAACAG
>JAGQRA010000344.1 GCA_020425885.1 Planctomycetota bacterium
CACCAGCCAGGACCTGCTCGGCAAGAGCCAGGGACGGGCGGTGTCGCGGGCCCGCAAGGTGCTCGCGCTGTTGTGTCTCGAGCAGGGGCTCAGCGGCGGCGAGGTCGGACGCTTCCTGGCCGGTCGCACGCGCGCGGCCGTCAGCTACATGGTGCGGTCGCTGCAGACCGAGATGGCGAAGTCGGCCGAGCTGAGGCAGACCATCGAGGGCTTGCTGTGACGCCGCGGCCTTTCCTCGGCAGTCCCGCAGCCGCGCGGCGAACACCGCGATGAGTCGCTATGTCGTGCTCGAGGGCGGCGACGGTTGCGGCAAGAGCTCGCAGGCGCGGGCGCTCTGTGATTGGCTCGGGCGCCAGGGCCGGCAGGTGCTGCATGTCCGCGAGCCCGGATCGACGCCGACCGGCGAGGCCCTGCGGGAGCTGCTGCTCGCCGAGGAGACCGGCGAGCTGCGACCCATCACCGAAGCGCTGTTGTTCTCGGCTGCGCGCGGCGAGCTGATCGCACGGGTGATCGCGCCGGCTCTCGCCGCCGGGACCGTCGTCGTGGCCGAGCGTTGCTACCTGTCGACGTTGGTCTACCAGGGCCACGCCGGCGATGGCAGCCTCGACCTCGCCTGGTTGCGGGACGTGACGCAGCGCGTTCACGGCGAGCACATGCCGGATCGCATCTTCGTCCTCGATGTCCCTGCCGGCGTGGCGGCGCAGCGGCGCACGCGCCGTCCGGCGGCCGACCGCTTCGAGGCGCGTGGCGAGGAATACCTCGATCGGGTGCGGCGCGGCTTCCTGCGCGCCGGCGAGGAGGATCGGCGGGTTCGGATCGTCGATGCGTCGGGATCCTTCGCGGCGGTGCACGAGTCGTTGTGTCGCCACACGGCGGAGCTGCTGGCGTGACCGGCTTGCGACCACCGCTCGGTCAGGGTGCCGCGCTCGCTACGTGGTTGCGCCGGGCCCGGTCGTTGTCGTTGCCGCACGCGATGATCGTCGAGGGCTCGCGCGGGGTCGGCAAGAGCACGGTCATCCGCTGGCTCGCGGCGGCGCTGTTGTGTCCGTCGGATCTCGATGAGTCCGAACCCTGCGGTGCGTGTCGTACCTGCGTCGCGGTCGGTGCCGACGCACACGCCGATCTGCATCTCGTCGACCGCGCTCACGACGACGCCGATCGCAGGGATCAGAAGAAGAGCTTCTACGTCATCAAGATCGATCAGCTGCGACAGGTGCAGGAGCGCCTCGCGCGCCATGCCGTGAGCGGGCGGGCGCGCGTGCTCGTGATCGCCGATGCCGACTGCATGGAGGAACCGGCGCAGAACGCGTTGTTGAAGACCCTCGAGGAGCCGGGCGAGGCGACCTTCGTGTTGCTCGAGGCGACGCGTCCCGAGAAGCTGCTGCCGACGGTGCGTTCACGGGCGCAGCGGCTGCGCGTGTTGCCGCTGTCGGCCGCCGCGATCGAGCGACAGCTGCAAAAATCCGTCGGCGCGGAGTTCGACATTGCGCGGGCGGTCGCGGTGGCCGACGGCAGTCTCGGCATGGCGCTCGAGGCCGGGACCGAACGCGCGGTACAGCTCCACGATCTCGTGCAGGCGATGCTCGTCGATACCAAGAGCTTGCGGCCCGTCGCCACCGCCAGGGCGGTGCTGGCCGATTGCAAGGATCGTCATTCCGAGGTCGAGGCGGCGCACGCGTTCCTCGGCCTGCTGCGCGCCGAGTTGCGAGTGCGCAGGGACCGGGTTGCAGAAGCCGCCGGCGATTCCTACCCTGCGGCCTCAGCGGAACCATGGACCACCTGGTTGGAACTCGCGTTGGCAGCAGAGCAGGATCTCGATTCGATGATCCCGCCGGAACAGACACTCGTCGCTTGTCTGTTGCAGTTCGATCGGAGCGGTCCGCGGTGATGCCTTTGTCCAGTGGGGGAGTCGGAACGGTAGGTCAACCTGCCCGACTCAAGGGCGGTTCCCAATCGGTCGATACTGGCATTCCGCCAGTTCGCACTCGGAGGAACCGTTTCGATGGCTTCGTCTGACCAGGATCTGCTCGAAGACAAAATCCAGAGCGTTCGGCGTCGTGATCGGCGCTACTCGCGGCACGCCTACTACTTCGTGCTCGATGCGCTCGACTACACCATGACGCACCTCGGGCGCGACCAGCTCACGGGCGAGGATCGTCACGTCGGCGGTCGCGAACTGCTGGCCGGGATCCGCGAGTACGCGGCCGAACAGTACGGACCGATGGCCGACATCGTGTTCGAGCGCTGGGGTGTGAGCGTGACTTCGGACTTCGGCGAGATCGTCTTCAATCTCGTCGAGGCCGAACTGCTG
>JAGQRA010000345.1 GCA_020425885.1 Planctomycetota bacterium
CATCGCTTCCTTCTTCAGGCGTTGTGCCAGTTCGAGGATCTCGTCGTTTCGGCACCTGAGCGGTCCGAGGTCGATGCTCCACTCGCCTTTCCCGGTCACCGCTCGAACGACCCGGGTCGCGCCGGGTCTCGATCCCGCCGTCGCGCGCGCCATGTCGGGGTCACGGTAGAAGAAGAGCAACCGGCTCCTGTTGTAGCGGAGCATGCCGAACCGCATCTGGCCCACGTCTTCCCAGGCGATGAAGCTCGGCTCGTTGCGCACGTCCTCGACGCCCTTCACGTTCAACGTGACGATGGGTCGCCGGTCGTGCAATGCCCGGATCGTCTGCGGAATGACCGGTAGCAGGAACAGGACGAAGAAGACCGCGATCACGCCCGTCAGCATGAACACCACGTGACCGGAGAGCAGCCCCCAGACCGCCCACCAGAGCGCCCACCCGCCCAGCAGCAGGATCAACGCGAGCTTGAGTGCTGCGACGGCACGGGAGTAATGCAGATGACGCTCCAATCGAGCTCTCCGAAACGGGGTCAGTGACTGTAACGGGTTCCGCGACCGATCACGCGAGGGGTCCTTGGGCAGGGCGACGGTGCGGAACAGGCCTCGTCGTCCACGCGCAACCGTGGCGGGCGTGCCGGAGCCCCGACGTCAGAGGTCAGGCCCCGTGCTGCCCGGGACATTGCGCAAGGTTCACCCACGCATCGCCGCCTCGATAGTCGCGATGTCGATCTTCGTCATCGTCATCATCGCGTCGAACGCCCGCCTGGCGACGGCGCGATCGGCGCTGGTGTACGCCTCGGTCAGGATGACCGGTGTGATCTGCCAGGAGATCCCCCAGCGGTCCTTGCACCAGCCACACGCGCTCTCCTGGCCGCCGTTGCCGACGATCGCGTTCCAGTAGCGGTCCGTCTCGGCCTGGTCCACGGTCGCCACCTGGAACGAGAACGCTTCGTTGTGCGTGAACGCCGGCCCGCCATTGAGGCCAAGGCAGGGGATCCCCATCACCGTGAACTCGACGGTGAGCACCTCGCCTTCCCTGCACGATGGATTGTCGCTGGGCGCTCGATGGACCGCGCCGACGGAAGAATCCGGGAAGGTCGCGGCGTAGAAACGCGCGGCAGCCTCGGCGTCGCGATCGAACCAGAGGCAGACCGTGTTCTTTGCGGGTTTGCTCATGCTGCGGTCTCCTGGAAACAGGGCCGGATCGGGATGGCGCAATGCCGGGCGTCAACCGTCCCGCCTTGCGTACCCGTCGGCCGAGAGCGGGCGAAGGACCGTGATGCGCCCGACGACGATCGGCAGCTGCCCTCGATGCGACGGGCGAATCCGCGGCCGCGACCGCGCCGGACCGACCGACGCACGCACGCCCACGCTCCCGTGCAGCCTGGCGCTGATCGCCGATCAGGCACTGACCAGCACCCTGAAGCCGCCGAAGATCATGCGCTTTCCATCGAACGGCATCTGGGTCGGGTCGTCGAACTTCATCCGGGGATCCTTCATGGCGGCAGCCATGCCCGAATCCCGGACTTCCCTGGACGGCCAGGTGATCCAGGAGAACACAACGGCTTCATCGGGATTCCGCTTCACCGCCATGGAGAAGGAAGTGACTTTTCCTTCCGGG
>JAGQRA010000346.1 GCA_020425885.1 Planctomycetota bacterium
TCGGCCACACACTGGCCGCCGCCCGAAGAAATCATTGTCGCCTGCAACGCGACGCAACAGGCCGGATTGATGGTTCGTGGCGGCGACCCGTGCTCCCCGTTGCGGAAAGGCCCCACAACATGCATACGTTCCACCTTCGCCGCCAGCAGCGGCGAACCGCCACGCTTCGCACTCGGCTTCGCGCCACCGGTCAGGTGTTGCTCGCAGTCGGATTCGCGACCTTCATCTCGGTCGCGAACGCCACGGCGGAGGAAGGGGGCCCGACGCAGCCGCAGGGCCAGCAGGTCGTGGTCCTCATTCCGCAGCAGTCGCAGCAGCCTCCAGCGGCGCCGCAGTCGGGTCCGCAGGAGCAGCAGGTCGCTGACCGCGGCGGTAGCGGTGGAGCCGGCGGTGCCGGTGGCAGCGACGGTGCTGGTGGCAACGGCGGCAACGCCGGCAACGGCGGCAGCGGCGGAACCGTCTTCGGCAATGGCGGTAACGGTGGCAGCGGCGGTAACGGCGGTGCCGGTGGTTCGGGTGCGCACGGCAACAGCAACGCCTGCCAGGGCCGCGCGTCGTACTGCCGCGTGGTTTCCGACGGCAACGGCGGCTGGATCGTGCAGGACACGGTGAACCTGTGCCACTCGACGAGCGGTCGCGGCTCATCGGGCTACGGCTTCAACTACCTCACGGGCGTGAACGCCGACTCGATCGTGAAGGGCCACGGGCACGACTCGGACGAGGCTCCGAACTTCTTCCAGCACCATGGCACGCCGGTGTACGACATCATTCCCGCGTTCACCTACGCGCAGGATCTCAACTCCGACGGCGTGATCACCAGCAACGAGGTCTCCTCGTACGCCGGCAAGAACCTCGGCTCGACCGCCGAGCCTGCCGGCGTGACGTGGGCGTCGATCTACGGCAGCGCCCAGACCGGTGCCGACATCCTGGCCAACGGCTGCGTCGCCACGACTCCCCCGCCGCCGCAGTGCGCCGCGGGCGAGCTCGGCACCCCGCCGAACTGCCTGCCCAAGCCGCCGATCGCAAACAAGGCGGTCGAGGTCTGCCACACCACGGACGGCACCACGTTCTCCAGGCAGACGTGGACGATCGCCGGCGGCGACACCACCGCCGGCCACGGCGCGGACTCGCAGGACATCATCCCCGGCTTCAGCTACGTGAGCGACTACGCGCCGAACGCCACGAACGATGGCTGGGACGCGGTGAACTCGTCGTTCGCGGCACGCAACCTGTCGTCGTCGTACGACTTCGACATCCCCGTGGGCCCGGCCACGATCACGGTCACGGTCTCCGGCCAGTGGCTCTACGACCACGGATGCAACCCGCCCGGTGCGCCGCCGACCGTGCAGCCCACGCTCGTGAACATGTGCCACGCACGCACCCGCGGCGGCTTCGACGAGTACGTGCTTCGACACAACGTGTCGTCGGACAGGATCCTCACCGGCAACCACTCCGGCCACGCGTGGGACGTGATCCCGCCCTTCACGTACACGACCGGCTACCACTGGGACACCACCGCCAACGGCGGCCAGGGTGACTGGGTCGTCGACACCGCGAGCTTCA
>JAGQRA010000347.1 GCA_020425885.1 Planctomycetota bacterium
CTATGCGCCCGGTCCGGGTTCCGACTGGGTTCGGATCGCGGCCCACGATGTGGCCGCCGGCGCGACGGCCGACACCGCGTCGCCGGAAGATCCGCCGCCCGCCGCCGCCATCAGGTTGCGCTTCAAGCCCACCAACCTCGGCAAGGTCTACTGGCCGGCCGAGGGCTACACCAAGGGCGAGCTGCTGGCCTACTACCAGGTGATCGCCGAGGTCCTGCTGCCCCACCTGCGCGATCGCCCGGTGCACCTCAATCGCTTCCCCGACGGCATCGACGGCAAGTCCTTCTACCAGCGTGAGGCGAAGGACGGAACGCCCGACTGGGTGCGCACCGTGTCGATCCCGCACCACGACGAACTCGTGCCACACCACGTCATCGACGACCTCGAGACGCTCCTCTATGTCGCCAATCTCGGCAGCATCGATCTGCATCCATGGCTGTCGCGGGTCGGCTCGCTCGACCATCCCGACTACGCCGTGCTCGACATCGATCCGAAGGACGCGCCGTTCGCCCACGTCGTGCGCATCGCCCGCGCCGCCGGCCGACTGCTGCGCGGCGTCGGCATCCGCCCCGTGCTGAAGACCTCGGGCAAGAACGGCATGCACGTGTTCGTCCCGCTGCGGCCCGGCTACAGCTACGACCACGCCCGCATGTTCATCGAGGCCATCGCCAGGCTGCTGGTGCGCGAGCTGCCGGATATCGCGACCGTCGAACGGCTGCCCGACCAGCGCGACGGCAAGGTCTACCTCGACTTCCTGCAGAATCGGCGCAGCCAGACCATCGTGCCCGCCTACTCGGTGCGACCCGTCCGCGGCGCTTCGGTCTCGACACCGCTGCTGTGGGACGAACTCGAAGACCCCGACCTGTCACCGCGATCGTTCACGATCCACACCGTGCCGGCGCGCACGGCCGAACGCGGCGATCTGTTCCGCCCGGCGCTCGAAGATCGTCAGGATCTGATGGCGGCGATCACCGCCCTCGAGGACGTGCTGCGCGGCGGCTGATCGGACCCGCCGCGACCGCAGCCCGGCGTCGGCCCGACCTCTCGCTGGCCGATCCGAACCTCGTGTGTGAGGATCTGCGGCATGCGCGCTGCCTCGAGCCTGCTCGTCCTGACCGCTGCCCTCGCCGCCCAGACCGGTGACCTGGTCCTCGTCGAAGCGGAGTCGTTCACGGCGACCGGTGGATGGGTCGTCGATCAGCAGTTCATGGACCTGATGGGGTCGCCATTCCTGCTCGCGCACGGGCTCGGCGTGCCGGTCACGGATGCGGTGACGACGGTCGCGTTCCCGCGCGCCGGCCGCTATCGCGTCTGGGTCCGAACGCGTGACTGGGTCGCCCCCTGGCAGGCGCCAGGCGCACCGGGTCGTTTCGAATTGCGGATCGACGACGTCGAGCTTCCGACGACTTTCGGCATCGAAGGCGCCGAGTGGCATTGGCAGCCGGGCGGCACGGTCGAGGTCGGCCAGCGCGCCGAGCTCGCGCTGCACGATCTGACCGGGTTCGAAGGTCGCTGCGATGCGATCCTGTTCTGCCGTGATCCCGAGTTCGTGCCAGCCGACGGCGGCGACGAGCTGGCGCAGCTTCGCGGCCGGCAGCTCGGTTGGGGCGGCGAACCCGACGACGGTGGCACCTTCGACCTCGTCGTCGCCGGCGGCGGCATCGCCGGTTGTTGCGCCGCGATAACGGCCGCACGACTCGGCCTCACGGTGGCCCTGATCCAGGACCGCCCGGTGCTCGGCGGCAACGGCAGCTCCGAGGTCCGCGTCTGGCCCGAGGGTCACATCAACCACCAGCCCTACCCGCGGATCGGTGACGTCGTCCGCGAGCTGGTGCGCGAGAAGGGCCGCGGTGATGGCAATGCCCAGAACGCCGACATCTACGACGACCGCCGCAAGCTCGATCTCGTCGGTGCCGAACCGAACCTGACGCTGCTGCTCGAGCACCGCGTCAACGCCGCCACCCGCGTCGATCATCACATCACCGCAGTCACCGCCCAGCACACCCGCAGCGGCCGCCGCGTCCGCATCCGCGGCGATCGCTTCGTCGATGCGACCGGCGACGGCGTGCTCGGCGCCCTCGTCCAGGCCGATCACGAGATGACCGAACGCGGCCACATGGGCGTCAGCAACCTGTGGAACACCGGCAACGTCGAGAAGAACGAGTACCAGCTGCGCTGCGAGTGCGAGGACGACGATCCGCTG
The DNA here is from genome assembly GCA_020425885.1 of Planctomycetota bacterium. The sequence continues at coordinate 2,204 of JAGQRA010000347.1, forward strand.
TCGCTGAACTTCGTCACCAGCGACCGGCCGGCGCCGTTCCCGCGCTGCCCCTGGGCCGTCGATCTCACCGACAAGCCGTTCCCCGGCCGCGAGAGCGGCGACCTGAGCCGGCTCGGCGGCTGGTTCTGGGAGACCGGCTTCGATCGTCACCCGATCACCGACCTCGAGCGCATGCGCGACCAGAACCTGCGCGCCATGTACGGTGCCTGGGACGCGCTGAAGAACGTCGATGGCCGTCACCCCGAACACCGGCTCAAGTGGGCCGCGTTCATCGCCGGCAAGCGCGAGTCGCGCCGGCTGCTCGGCGAAGTCGTGCTGACCGCCGCCGATTTCCACGACATGAAGCCGTTCGACGACGCCGCGTTCCCGTGCACCTGGCACATCGACCTGCACTTCCCCCAGTCCGCGTTCCAGAAGGGTCACGAGGGCGACGAGTTCATCGCCGACTACACGCGCGGCGCAGGCTACCGCTACGTCGGTCCGTACTGGGCGCCCTACCGTTGTCTCTACAGCCGCAACATCGACAACCTGTTCATGGCCGGGCGCGACATCAGCGTCACCCACGAGGCGCTCGGCGCGGTCCGCGTCATGCAGACCTGCGGCATGATGGGCGAGGTCGTCGGCATGGCGGCCGCGCTCTGCGAACGCCACGACTGCTTGCCGCGTGACGTCCATCGCCAACACCTCGCGGCCTTGAAGGCGCTGATGACCGCGGGCGCCGGTCGGCGCTAGGACAGGCGACTCCAGAGCAGACCGATGGCGAGCCAGCAGACGCCGGCCCATTGCGCGGTGTATCGAACCAGCCCCTCGCGCAGGAACAGCTCCAGGTTCGCTCCCGGCCGGCTCGCCATGAAGACCATGATCGCGAGGTTGCCGATCACGATCGCCAGAAGCAACGGCCGCGTCGGTCCGAGCCCTACCCGCCGCGCGACCACGATCACGGTCGCGATCAGGATCACGAACGTCAGCCCCAGCTTGCGGACGAAGACCAGATTCTGCAGCCCATGCCCGAGGATGGCCGGCACGTTCGCCCACTCCAGGTCGAGGCGAACGAGCGAACGCAGCGCCTGCCCGACGGTGGTCTCGGCGAAGCTGTCGAACCACGGCAGGGCGACAGCGATGACGACGACGGCGACCACGGCGGCCCAGCGCGTTCGCGGCGCCGCGAGCGCCATCGCGAGGCCCGCGGCGGCGACCGGCAACAGCGCTGGCAGCAGGCTGGCAAACGCCGAGGCCGGGGCCGGCGTCATCAGCTGCCGCTGCAACAGGATCCACAGCGCCATGCCGCAGCTGCCACCGATGGCGAAGCCGATGGCGGCGCGATGGCGGCCGGCCAGCCCCGCCGCGCCGGTGAAGATCATCGCGTGCACGAGGCCTTCGTTCTTGCAGAGCGGCAGCAGGAAGCAAGCGACCAGCGCGAGCAGCAGCAGGTCCTCGGTCAAGGCAATCGCGACCAGCAGCAGCACAACGGCGACGAGCAGGTCGGCGAAGCCGGACTCGGCGCTGCCACGACCGGGCTCGACGAAGATCGGCACCAGGGCCAGGCCGAGGACCGCGACCGCACGCGACCGTTGCGACAACGCGGTTCGCCCCAACGCGGTCGCGAGCGTGGCCACGAGCAACAGCCACAACGCCGGGAACAGGACGCGCGCGCCGTGTTCGCCGAGCCAGGTCATACCCTGCGCGAGCAGCATCGGCTGCAGCAGCGGATAGCCGCGGCCGAGATTGAGCACGGCCGGGTCGCGGAAGTAGGCGTGCTGCAGGGTCCCGTCCACCGCCAGCCAGCGGGCGTTCGCGGTCCACGTCGCCAGGCCGTCCCACGAGCGATCGAGGGTCGCGATCGATCCGTAGGCGATCGCCGCGGCCGAGATGCCGACGACGGCGATCGCCGCGATACCGCCGAAAGACGGCAGGCGGGGACGACCGAGCAGCAGCGCGACGGCTGCGCTGAGCGGCAACAGCCAGGGCCCGAGCGGCACCTCGGTCAAGAGCAGCACATGGCCCGCCAGCGCCAGCAGCGCGATCGTCCAGACCGACCACGGCACCCGCACCCGCTCCGTCGCGAGGTTCACCGGCGCTCCCAGCGCAGGGTTTGACGGGTGCCGACGACGACCGGGTAGCCGCTCACGTCCGGTTCGAGCCACGGCGGCTGGCCGGCGAACACCTTCCTGCCCAGCGCCGTGCCATCGGGGCGGAGCGCCGAGACGTGCACCAGCAGTCGGGGGAAGGCCAGCGGACCGAGCAGTTGCAGCTGCCCGGCGACGCCGCCGTCGAACAGCAGCACCTCGTCGGCCGGCAGCGTCTCGAGGATCCAGCCGGCGAGTCGTCGGGTCTCGTCGTCGGACAGACGGAAGTGCCAGACCGGCCCCTGTCGTTCGTACTCGTCGATCGCGTCGACCCGTTTCCAGATCGAACCGGCCGGCAGCCGCAGCAGCCCGAACGACACGTGCCCGGCGATCAGGAGCCCGAGCAACCTCGAGCCCATCCCGAGCCGAGCGGTCGCGCCCAGGACCGCGGCCCGTATCGAGGTCGGCGCTCGGGGTGGCGTGGGATTCGACATGGCTCGAGAGAGGTGCGTTCCGGGCGCGCTGGGCCCATTCTCAAGTGGCGGTTCGGAAGATCACTCCGCCAGCTTCTGCTGCAGCGCCGGGGCGGAGACGAGCGAGATGTCCAGCATCGGCAGTCCGACCAGACCCTTCACGACATGGCTCGAGTCGACGCTGAAGATCACGGCATCGTCGATCCAATGGTGTTGCACGTGCTCCACCTGGGTGCCGTCGGCGATGGCGGCGCAGATCGAGTAGTGGCCGGTCGGCAGGTACGGAAGCACGAACCGGAACCGTCCCTGGAATCGCCCGCCGGCCGGGAGCCGCACGGGATCCTCGCGGTAGGAGAGGAACGTGTTGTCGCCGAACAGGGCCTGGCCGAGGCGGTCCTTGACGAAGAAGCCGACGATCGGGCGATCGATGTCGACCTCGACCGTGCCCTCGATCGCGACCACGATCTCGTCGCCACCGTGCAGCTCGCCGCGCAGCTCGGCGCCGCCATCGTCGGCCAGCAGGATCGCGACGCGATCGATGGTGGCGCCGCGCTGCCCGAACCACTTCGAGTCCGGATCGAACGAGAACACCTCCATCTTGTTGCGATAGCCATCCCTGGCCAGCGACTCGATGCGCTCGTCCTTCGCCTTCACGACCCGTTCCTTGGCGCGGCGGCTGCCGCCGATCTTGAAGCCGGTGCCGTCGTCCTCCTCCTCGTACAGCGCCGCCACGTACTCGTCGCAGATCTGATCGGCCGGACCGATGCCGCGCACGTTGCCGCGATTCAGCCAGACCGCCCGGTCGCAGAGATTGCGGACGCCGGCGGTGTCGTGCGAGACGAAGAAGATCGTGCCGTGTTCCTTGAAGCGACGGATGAAGCGCATGCACTTCTGCGTGAAGACGGCGTCGCCGACGGCGAGGATCTCGTCGATGATCAGGATCTCGGCATCGACGTGCGCAGCGACGGCGAACGCCAGGCGCGCGTACATGCCGCTCGAGTAGAGCTTCACCGGCTGGTCGATGAAGTCACCGATGCCGGCGAAGTCCTCGATCGCCTCGATGCGGGCGCGGATCTCGGCCTCGGACAGGCCGTGCACCGACGCCGACAGGAAGACGTTCTCCCGGCCCGTGAAATCGGGATGGAAGCCGGCGCCGAGTTCGAGCAGCGCGGCGATGCGACCGTTGGTCGCGATGGTCCCGGCCGTCGGTGCCAACGTGCCGCAGACGAGTTGCAGCAGGGTCGACTTGCCCGAACCGTTGCGGCCGACGACGCCGATGGTCTCGCCGCGGTGGACATCGAGCGTCAGATCCCGCAGCGCCCAGTACTCGTCGTAGTAGCGACGCCAGCGCCCGAACAGCATCTGCTTGAGGCGATCCTCGGGCCGCCTGTAGATCGCGTAGGCCTTGCTGAGGCCGCTGATCCTGATGGCCGGTTCAGAGCTGGCCGGTTCAGAGCTGGCCGGTTCAGAGGACATCGGCGAAACCCCGGCGCGCGCGCTGGAACCACAGATGGCCGAGGGCGAACACGATCCACGACACCGCCATCAGCACGAGCCAGGCGCGCCAGTCCGGTATGCGCCCGATCACCAGCACCTCCTTGGACTGGCCGAGGATCGTCGCCAGCGGGTTCAGGTGCATCAGTCCGCGGATCCGTTCGGGCACCGCGGTGAGCGGATAGAAGATCGGACTCGTGAACATCAGGATCGTCGTCACCACCGGAACGGCCTGGCGCAGATCGCGGACGAAGACCCCCATGGCGGCGAGGAACCAGGTGAGGCCGAGCGCCATCAGGCACAGCGGCAGCAGCACCAGCGGCAACAGCACCGCCGTCCACGGCGGCATTCCGACCGCGACGAGGTGGAACAGGACCCAGATGATCAGGTTGACCGTGGCGGTGAAGAGCGTCGAGAACAGCACCATCCACGACAGCGCGTCGAGCGGGAAGACGACCTTCTTGATGTAGCTGACGTTCTCGAACATCAATCCGGGCGCCCGATTCACCGGATCGGCCAGGACCCCGTAGACGATCAGCCCCGAGAACAACAGCAGCGCGAACGGCGTGTCCGCACCTTCGCCGGACCACCGCGAACCGAAGACGTGGCCGAACACGAAGGTGTAGACCCCCAGCATCAGGAGCGGGGTGATCAGCGACCAGAACAGCCCCAGCGCCGAGCCGCGGTAGCGCATCTCGATCTCGCGTCGGGTCATGCGCAGGATCAGCTCGCGGTGGCGCAGCGCGACCCGGAACGGGGCGGAGAGCGCCGGCAGGAAACCGGCCCCGGGCGTTGGCCCGACCGCGGCAACGGATCCGCTCATCTCAGTGCTGGGCGACATTGGTAGAGCTTGGTTACCTGGTCTTGTTGAAGAAGCAATCCCGCGGCAACCAAGCCCCCCTATCCAACCGTGCATGCGGTTTTCCCGCACACGGCTGACCGATGGTCTTGTTCATGCCGTC
>JAGQRA010000348.1 GCA_020425885.1 Planctomycetota bacterium
CAGCATGGTCGGACACACCATGGTCGCGATGTCGTCGTTCGTGACTGCGCTGGCCGCGACCGTGACCGGCAGCGCCCCCACCTCGTCGAGCGCGCGCTCGTAGCCCGCACGAATCGACGGATGCACGGTGGCCGCGGCGACGCCGGCAGCGAGCTTGTCGCGCAGCGTCGCGGCGAAGGTGTCCGCGCCGTCACCATCGCACCACAACACCATGCCCGGGCTGGTGCAGAACTGGCCGCTGGCGAGCATGGCCGAGGCGGCGAGTTGCTCGGCGATCGCGGCGCCGCGATTCGCCATCGCGCGCGGCAGGATCACGACCGGGTTCACCGACCCCATCTCGGCGAACACGGGAATCGGCTCGGGGCGCGCGGCGGCGAGATCGAACAGCGCGCGTCCGCCCGGATGCGAGCCGGTGAAGCCGACGGCGGCGATCGCGGGATGACGGACGAGCCGCGCGCCGGTCGCGTTGTCGCGACCATGAAGGAGCGAGAACGTGCCGGCCGGCAGGCCCAGGTCCCGGACGCACGACGTGATGATGCGACCGACGAGTTCGCTGGTGCCTGGATGCGCCGGATGGCCCTTGACCACGACCGGGCAACCGGCGGCCAGCGCCGAGGCGGTATCGCCGCCCGCGACCGAGTAGGCGAGCGGGAAGTTGCTGGCGCCGAACACCGCGACCGGCCCGATGCCGAGGTTCATGCGGCGCAGGTCGGGCTTGGGCACCGGCTGGCGATCGGGCGCGGCGCGATCGATGCAGGCCTCGACCCAGTGGCCTTCCTCGATCACGGCCGCGAACTGCCGCAGCTGGTTCTCGGTGCGGCCACGTTCGGACTGCACCCGGGCGGCCGGCAGGGCCGTCTCCTGCATGACGCACTCGACGAGTTCGTCACCGAGGTTCGTGAGCCCATCGGCGATGCGGCGCAGCAAGTCGGCGCGCTGTGTCGGTTCGGTGGCGAGCAGCGCCGCCTTGGCCTCGCCGGCCGCCTGCGCCGCGCGATCGATCTGCTCGGCGGTCGCTTCACCGTAGCTCGGGCCGATGGCCTGGCCCGTGACCGGGTCGATGGCCGTGAACGGATCCCCGGTGGAGGTCTCTGCCTGGCCGGCGATGAAGTGATGGCCTTGGCGACCCGACATCAGCCAACCTCCGGCCGGTTGGCGAGCGCCTGCTCGATCACCGCGAGGGCATCGGCGCGCATCTGGCCGACGACCGGCAGCCGCGGCGGTCGCACGCGTTCGGTGCCTTGGCCGAGCTTCTCCTGCACCAGCTTGATCAGCTGCACGAACTCGGGAACGGTGTCGAGCCTGAGCAGCGGCAGGAACCAGCGGTAGAGCGCCTCGGCCTCGGCGTGCTTGCCGTCGCGCGCGAGCTCGAACAGTCGCACCGACTCGAGCGGCAGCGCATTGACGAGCCCGGCGACCCAGCCGCAGGCGCCGGCGGCGACGCCCTCGACCAGCATGTCGTCGAGGCCGACGAGCACGCGGATGCGGTCGCCGAGCAGCGACCGGATCGCGGTGACGCGGCGGCAGTCGCCGCTCGATTCCTTGACGGCGACGAGGTTGTCGTGGGCGGCGGCGAGCTCGGCGATGAAGCTCGGCACGAAATCGGTGCCGTAGGCCGGCGGGTTGTTGTAGAGCATGCACGGCAGTCCGGTCGCCGTGAGCACGGCCTCGACGTGCGCCTTGGCCTCGCGCATCTCGCCTTTGTGTACGTAGGCCGGCAACACCATCAGGCCGCGGCAACCGACCTTCGCGGCGGCGGCCGCGAGCTGCACCGCCTCGCGCGTCGACAGCGCGGCGATGCCGGGCATCACCGGCGCATCGCCCGCCGCCGCCACCAGGGTCTCGAGCACCGCCACCTTCTCGTCGAAGTGCAGCGTGGCGCCTTCGCCGAGCGAACCGAGCGGGATGAGGCCGGCGCAGCCCTGCTCGAGCAGCCAGCGCGCGTGCTTGGCGAGGAAGTCGTGATCGACGCGGTCGTCGGCAAGGAACGGCGTCGTGATCGCCGGCAGGACATCATGGAACGGTGCGGACATGGCGCGCACAAAGAACGCCAACGGGCAGGTCGCTGCAAGCGCGATCGTTGCGGCCTGCCACCTTCGTGGCGTAGCCTCGGGTCACACACATGGTGACCGGCTTCGACGACGTCCCCTGCAACCGCTTCTTCGGTTTCGTGCTGAAGGCTCGCAGCGCCGATCGTGTCGAGCTCGAGCTGCCGCTGCGGGCCGAGTTCGTGCAGGAGGAGGGCGTGGTCCAGGGCGGTGTCCTCACCGCCCTGGCCGACACCGCCGCGGTCTACCTGCTGTGGCCCGACCTGCCGGCAGGACGCGGCATGACCGGCACCGGCTGCGCGATGCAGTTCCTGGCCGCGGCATGGCCGGATCGCGGCCCGTTGCTCGCCATCGCCCGTCCGTTGCGCAAGGGACGCACCATGGCGGTGTGCGAGAGCGAGTTGTTCCAGGGTGACCGCATGATCGCGAAGGGCACCTTCCCGTTCCTGTTCCTCGACCGGCAAACGTCGTGACCGCGCCTTTCGAGCTATTGATCGACGGCGACGATTCGGCGCCGGTGACGGTCGTGCTCGCCCACGGCGCCGGCGCCGGCATGGAACACCCATGGTTGCAGACCGTCGCCGCAGGGCTCGCCGGTCACGGTCTCCGCGTCGCGCGCTTCGAGTTCCCCTACATGCGTGCGCGCCGCTCTGGTGTCCGCCGCGGTCCGGACCCGATGCCGGTGTTGCAGGACGCCTGGCGCGCGGCGGTGGCGGCGGCGAACTCGCCGTGCTACGCGATGGCGGGCAAGTCGATGGGCGGCCGCATCGCGACCATGCTCGCCGACGAGCTCGGCGCCGTCGCCACGGTCGCGTTCGGCTACCCGTTCCATCCGCCGGGCAAGCCCGCGCAGCTGCGCACGGCCCACCTCGCCGCGTTGCGCACCAGGACGCTGATCCTGCAGGGCGAGCGCGATCGCTTCGGCCTGCCCGACGAGGTCGCGAGCTACGTGCTGTCCGATGCGATCACGCTGCGATGGCTCGAGGACGGCGATCACTCGCTGGCGCCGCGCAAGAAGAGCGGGCACTCGGTCGTCGGGCATATGGCGACCGCGATCGCCGCCGCCGCCGAGTTCGTGCTCAGCGCGGCCGCGGACCGCGACCACCGCCGAAGGTGATGTCGCAAAAGCCGCTGGCATGCGCGGCATCGGCCGTGGCCGCGACATCGGCGTAGCAGACCCCGGACTCCGGCTCGACGACGCACCCCATCAGGTTGCCTTCGCCGGTCCTCGGATCGGGCACCAGACTCGAGGGCAACGTGGCCACGCGCGCCAGCTCGTGCCGGAGTTCGTCGAGGCTCGTCACCGTTCGCGGCCCGACCTGCCATTGCACGCGATGACCGTCGAGTCGATAGCGGTTCTTGCCGCCGGGTCCGTCGAAGCGGCGCACGCCATCGGCGATGCAGTCGACCCGCACGCTGAGTTGCTCGACTGGCGTGACCAAGGCCGGGCTGCCGCCCTTGTCGAGCGGCAGGAACGCCGGCAGCTTGGCTTCGAGCGTTTTGAACTCGATGCAGAGGAAGAAGATGATCATCAGGAAGACGACATCGATCATCGGTGTCATGTCCTGAACGGGGGCGGTCTCGTCGGCCGCGGTGATCGTCGTCATGACCCGGCGAACGGCGGCGTGCGCGAGCCGGTTCAGACCACGGTCGAGGCCATCTACTTGCCGTGCTGCTCGTCGAGGTGGCGACGCAGCGGATCGCCGCCATGGTCCTGCTCGAAGTCGCGCCACACGGTGTGGACGTGGTTGGCACCGTTCTGCGTGTTGTCGTACTCGATGGCGAAGTGAGCGCCATGGATGCGGTAGTAGTGCCCCTGCCCGCGCTCGCGGCCGCCGGCCCACGCGAACGACAGCTCGTCGAGGCCGTGCTCGCGGATGCGCAGCAGCTCGGCGGCGGCGAACTCACCGCGCCAGATGCGGGCGTACTCCTCGATCAGCCGCCACAGCACGCCGCGTTGGGTCGCGTCCATCTGCCGCCAGGGCAACCCCCGCCTCGCGCCGAGCGCCGACGGCGGCTGGCCGGGCCCGAGCAGCACGTCCTTCGGCGCCTCGTCGTCGATGACGGCCTTCGCCAGCTGCTCGTCGTCGAGCAGCAGCAGCAACGCGCGCGCCAGATCCTCTTCGGCGCCGAGCACGCGATGGCCATGCTGCTTGCCGTCGCGGAGCTCGTGCGGATTGGTGCCGAGGAACTGCGGCGTGTGGCCGGCGACCTTGCCGTCGTGGACGACCAGCTGCAGCGAGATGTGATGGCCCTGGAAGCGGACGACGAAGCTGCCGGCGGCCGCCGGCTCGCCGAGCACGAGCATCGCGTAGCGATCCGGATCGCGATGCGCGGCGTCGTGACCGGGGCTCGACTCGAGCTCGTGCAGCACGTTCTCGAGCGCCATGATCGCGCGCGCCTTGCCGTGGCCGGCGACGCTGAGGAAGGAGCTCAGCACATCATGGACGTGGTCGCGTTGCCGGGCGTCCAGCGCGCCGAGCTCGATGCCGGCATAGCGCCCGGGGACGAAGTGCCAGCTCGTGCGTTCCGCATCGTCGAGCCCGCGCTGGGCCTTGGCGAGCTGTTCGGGGGCGAGCGCATCGAGGAAGGCGCGCACGGCGACGGCCACTTGTTCGACCTCGCGCGCCGGCGGCGGCGGCCGGTCCGGCCACAGCGCGAGGCCGCCGGCGCAGGCCATCAGGCCCGTGATCGAGAACGCGAGCGGGGCGTGCATTGGGCCGGATGCTACTTTGCGGTCGGCCGAGAAACCACGCGCGCTTGGCGACCGGGGGCTGGAGTACCGAGTACCGAACCCGCTTCGTTTCTCCAGACCCTGGAAGAACGTAGCGGGTTCGGTACTCCAGACCCTGGCGATTCGCTGGGGCGGCTACAGCACGGTCAGCGCATCCTGCACCAAGGCGGCTTGCTCGGCCTTGTGCTTGGGCAGCGACCCGGTCGCCGGGCTCGCGGCCGCGCGCCGCCCGGCGTAGCCCTGCCACTCGAAGCGGTCCCGGACGAAGGTCCAGGCTCCCATGTTGGCCGGCTCCTCCTGACACCAGACGAACTCGGCGGCCGCGTACTTGCGGCGCAAG
>JAGQRA010000349.1 GCA_020425885.1 Planctomycetota bacterium
ACCAGAGTCAGAGCACTCGCGTCGTCACGCTACGCCGGCTGCTCAACTCGGCACCGCGCCGGTGCAATCTGGCGATCACGCCGGAACCCGGGCTGGACGTACGCGGCTCCCGACACACCGCAACCCTGGACGTCGACCCGAAGGCCTACGTTCGCTTCTATGGAACCGTCGCTCCCTACCTTGCCTTGCACGCGAGAGGCCAGCTGGACCTGGAATACCCCTGGCAGCCCGCGGACCCCGAGGTGCTGCTGACCGTCAGCGGAAGCGCGGGGCTCGAGATCGACCTGCTGTTCCGCCAGCTGGATCTCAAAGTCGACCCCCTGTTCGAATGGAACCGCGAGTGGGACCTTTGGGGTCCATCGGGCCTGCCGTCCAACCAGCCGCCCGTAGCCACTGCTACCACCGCTACATCCCCGCCCGCAGGCATGACGATCGCCCTGCAAGGCAGCGATCCGGACGACGACCCCATCACCTTCGCCATCGCGGACCATCCGACACACGGCGTGCTTGGGCTAATCGACCCCGCGACGGGTCGCGTCCCCTACTACCCGACGGGAGGCTACCGCGGCACCGACAGCTTCCGCTTCCTGGTGACGGATGGGCGCCTGAACAGCAACGAGGCCGAAGTTGCCATCACGGTTGCAGAGGGGAATCCGCCATCGGCTCACTTCGCCGCGTCGCTCGTCCATCCAACGGTGTACGTCGACGCTTCCACGTCGTCGGATCCGGAGGATCCCGAATCAGCACTCGAAGTGCGGTGGGATTGGACCAACGATGGCGTGTGGGACACTGATTGGACCACCACCAAGACCGCGAATCACAGCTACGGGCAAGCCGGGTCCTATGTGATCCGCCTGCTCGTGCGTGACTCTTCCGGCATGCAGTCGACCGCGACGAGAACGATCAACCTGACAAGCTCAGGCCAACAGGGGTGGAGCCAGTTGAGTGCGGCCGGACCACCGGCGCGCATGCAACACGCGATGGTGTTCGACGAGCTTCGCGAACGCATCGTGATGTTCGGCGGATCGAACGGCAGCCCCCTCGGCGATACCTGGGAATGGGACGGGAGCACCTGGTCGCAGAAGAACGTGAATGGACCCGGCGCCCGGCTGGAGCACGCGATGAGCTACGACAGCCTTCGAGGGAAGACGCTCCTGTTCGGTGGCAGCAACGGCAGCTACCTCGGCGACACCTGGGAATGGGACGGCTCCACCTGGTCACAGGTCAACGCCGGCACGAGCGGCCTCCACCCGCGCGATCGTCACGCGATGGTGTTCGACGGCACCCGAGGCAAGACGGTCCTCTATGGCGGCTACGTTCCGGGCGTCGGCGGTTTCGACGACACCTGGGAGTGGAACGGGAGCAGCTGGACCCAGGTCGGCGTCGGCGGACCTGGGCACATCCATTCCCATTGCATGGCATTCGATGCCGCCCGAAGCGTCACGATGCTCTTCGGCGGAGTCGACAACTCCGGCACTTCTTATTCGGCGAGCTGGACCTGGAATGGAAGCGGATGGAGGCAGCTCGCTGCCACGGGCCCTGATCCGACACACAACAACGCAATGGCCTACGACGGCAATCGCGCCCGCGTGGTCATGTTCGGTGGCTACAAACCAGGCCTTGGCAGCCTTCGCACGACCTGGGAGTGGAATGGCGCGAGCTGGTCTCTGGAGTCCAACGAAGGGCCCTCGGACCGCGGGAACCACGCCATGTGTTTCGATTCCACCCGAGATCAGGTAGTGCTCTTCGGCGGAGCTCATGCGAGCGGCACGCTCGGGGACACCTGGGCCTGGGGCGGCCAGTAGCCCTCCTGGCGCGCGGCATCCCTCACGAATCTGCTCCCCCGCCTGCGGCCGACGCCCGACCCGATCGCTCGGCAGCGCATGAACATCGCAACCCCCGCGTCCGCGGCTACTCTCGCCGCCCTCCTGCTCCCGGCCTGCACCTCCGGCACCGACACCGACGCCGGCGCCCGGATCGACAACGGCAACGCCCTCGAGATCGCCGCCGCAGCGATCGCTTCCTCCAACGGGCTCGTCGATTCCGCCAGCGCGGACCGGGCCACCGCCGCCGCCATGCTCGCCGAGGCGGAGCCGGCGCTGCGCTTCGACCTCAAGTCGTTCACGCTCCGACAGCTCGAGGAGATCGACGGCGGCGAACCGCTGCCGGCCACGATCACGAATCCGGGCCCGCTCGGCGGCTATGTCCTGATCGACATCGTCGATCTGCCTCCGTTGGACGAGCCTTCGACCGGGGACTCGCTCGCGTTCACGTTCTTCGACTATGTCGACCATGCGGTGGATGGCGGCACGATCACGCTCAACGGCGTCTGGCGTGTCGACCTCGGCGAGGTGACCAACAACTACCGCATAGACCCGACCTGGCGGTTCGAGGCGAACAACACCTTCGAGAACTTCACCGCCTCGCGCGGCAGCCTGTTCGCGACCATCAGCGGCAGCTACCGCGCAATCTACGTCAAGGAACTGCTGGGCGGCTCGGTGGACCTCCGACTCGACACGACCTTCGACAACAACGAGGTCACCCTGCTGGCCGGCACAGGGCTGTTCTACACCGACGACTTCGTCACCAACACCTACACGATCGACACCGGCGGCTCGCTGCGGAGCAACTCGTTCGGCGTCATCAACTACAGCACGGCGGAGACGTTCACCGGCGCGGTGCTCTCGTACGGCCTCGGCAGGAACTCGGTGCGGGTGCCGCAACGGCCGACGGCCGGGGTGCTGTTGGTCGAGGGCGAAGGCTCCGCCCTGCAGGTGGTCGCGCTGAGCACCGGTCGCGCCCGCATCGAAGTCGACAGCGATGACGACGGCGTCTTCGAATCGTCGTTCGAGGTGTCCTGGACGGATCTCGAGAATCACTGAGCGAGAATCACCGGCGCGGTCACTCGACCAGCTCGAGCCCACCCACCGTGACGAACCCCCACCGCGCCGTCGAGTCATCGACGATCTCGAGCCGCACGGCCTCGCCGCGGAACTCGTCGATCCGCCAGCGGAACGGCACCTCGACGTCGTTCGACCGGCGCCCGCGCGTGCTGCGCAGCACTTCCTCGCCGCGCCGCAGCTGCACGGCCTCGCTGCCGCCGGTCACGAAGCCGCGCAGTTCGGTCGCCGCCTCGGGCACGGTGAACTCCTGCCACAGCCGGCCGCGCACCTCGTCGCCGCGCGGGGCAACGTAGGTCACGACCGCCCAGCTGCCGTCGTCGCGTTCGAACGTCGCGAATGGGTCACCCTCTTGCCGCCACCCCGTGAGCTTGCCGTTGGCGAAGCCGAGATTGCGGGGTCGCTTCCCCTTGGCCGACGCCTTCGCGGCGACGGGCGCGACCTTCGGCATGGTCCACTCGACCCCGGGCGCGGCGACATGACTGCGCACCAGCCGCACCGTGTACGGATTCCAGGTCGACAGCGTGTAGACCAGAGCGAACACTCCCGGCGCCGGTGACGAACACCATGCCGGCACCAGGTACGGCCCGTACTCGCCGCCCCATTCGCCTTCGCGGCCGGGCTCGGCGAGGCCGTCGTCATAGCCGACCGCGTCCGTCTTCTGGTGCATGCGATAGCCATAGCCGCGGTCGCGGCTCGGATCGAAGATCACGACCGGATCGCTCCAGGGCCCGGTCGGCGAGGTCGCGGTACGCAGGTGAATGCCGCGTGGCAGCTTCGCGTTGCAGGTCATCGCCAACACCTCGCTGTCGGGCAGGCGGCGCACGCTGAACTCGCCGATGCAGTCGCTGGTGACGATCGGTCTGGCCGTGCTCTCGTCGGCCCCGAACTCCGGCCAGTAGCGCCACGCCGAGCGGTCGGCGAGTTCATCGGGCGCGACTCGCGCCAGGAACAACGAACTCTTGCGATAGGCACCCGAGCCGAAGATCCACACCTGATCGCCATCGGCGACCAGGCTGAGGTTGACGAACTTGTCGGTCGCGACGCGGTGGTCGAGCTCGAGCCTGCCGAAGTCATGCCCGTTCGCATGTGTGAGCAGCGAATGGCTGTGGCGTTTCGTGCGCCGGCTCCAGCCGCTCGAGAAGAAGACGTAGCTGCGATCGCCGACGGTGAAGCCCTCGACCGGCACATCCATCCCGCCCGGCACGAACTCCGGCGGCGCCAGCGTCATGAAGCGGCCGCCTTCGCGCACGTACCACTCGAGCGGCGGCACACCCGCGGCGAGCGGCCCGAGCCCGGTCCAGGCCACGCTGTCGTGGTCCCGTTCGCGACGATCGAGCGTCCACGAGTCACCGAACAGGAACACGAGCCGATCACCGCACGGGAACGAGACACCGAGGTCGGTGCCGGCGAGGCCGACCTCGGCGAGCGCCGCCTTGGGCAAAAGCGTGCCGATGTGTTCGGTCGCGAGCCAACGCCATGATGTGGCCTGCGCCGGCAGGGCGGCGACGGTGAGGACGAGCAACGTGCAGGCTGCATGCGCCATGGCGGGTCCATCCTAAGCCGCCACCCGGCACTTCACTTCCCCCGCGCCGACTCCAGATCCCTGACCAATCGCAGCGCCCGTTCGTCGCCGGGTCGTAACTCCACCAATTCGTACGCCCATCGCAGCGCCTGGTCGATGTCCCCGAGCTCGCGCTGGTAGCTGATCAGCCCGGTCAGGATCTCGACATCGCGCGGGTGTCGCGCATGCGCCGCCTCGAGACTCGCGATCGCCGCCTCGTGTTGCCCGTTCTCCCATTGCGCCATCGCGTGGGCATACGCGAACAACGGGTTCTCGGGTCGCAGCCGCGCCGCCTCGGCGAGCGCCGGCATGGCCTCAGCCAGGCGCCGTTGGCGAACGAGCAGCAGACCCAGTGAATACCACGCCTCGCCCGAATCGGGCAGGCGCGCCAACAGCTCGCGCACCAGCGGTTCGCCTTCGCCATCGCGGCCTTGATCGCGCAGCAGATCGACGCGGTCGAGCGTCGCCACCACCGACCACGGATCGAGGCGGGTCGCGAGCCGATACTCGTCCTCGGCCAGCCGCGACTCGCCGCGCGCCAGATGCAGGCGGGCCAGGTCGACGTGCGCCCAGGAGCGGTCGGCATTGCAATCCAGTGACGCCCGGTATTCGGCGAGCGCCGCGTCGAACGCCCCTTGCGTCTCGCCGGGCGGCACGAAAGCGACCTCGGCCAACAGCCGCGCCGCTTCGCTGCGAACACCGAGCACCGGATCGCCGAGCAGTGGCGCAGCCAGTTCCTCGATCAGGGTCGGATCCACACCGTCGAGCCCGAGCAGCGCACCGAGCCGCACCAGCGGATCGGCATCGGCGACGCTCACGCGCAGCGCGACCGCCACCTTCTCGCCGTCATGACCGGCGAGCATCGACAACGCCGTCGCCCGCACGATGCCGGGCACCGCCGCATCCGCCGCCGTCACCACGAGCCGGCGTTCGGCATCGGCCGCACCAATGCGGCCGGCATGCAACGCCTCGGCATAGTGTGGCGGCCGTTTCGGAACGCCATACATGTCGACGACCGCCTGCGCCGCCCAGGCCGCGGTCCGGTCGTGATGGCAATCGTTGCAGGTGTTCGGCGTGCCAAGCCGCACCGACAGGTCGGGTCGCGGCACGCGGAACGAATGGTCGCGGCGCGGATCGACGACCATGTAGGTGCGTTGCGCCATGTGGCAACTGATGCAGCGCGACGCGGTGCCGCCCGGCTCGTGATGGTGATGCTCCGGCACATCGTAGGTCGCCGCGCTGTGACACCTGAGGCACAGGTCGTTGCCCGCCGCCAGCAACCGGGCGCTGTGCGGTTCGTGGCAGTCGCTGCAGACGACACCGGCCGCGTGCATCTTGCTCTGCAGGAACGAGCCGTAGACGTAGACCTCGTCCTCGATCTGGCCGTCGGCGTGATACAGCCCCTGGTCGAGCAGCGTCAGCCGGCGGCTGTCGAGGAACGGTTTGCCATAGGCGAAGCCGGCGGTGAGCGCGCTGCTGCGGGCATGACAGCGCGCACAGGTGTCGATCTGCTGATCGGGCCGATCGCGTTCACGCAGGCTGGCGATGGTCGCGCCCGGCTCGAACTGCCAGTTGCCGCTGCGATGCAACTCGACCGTGAGACCGCGCTCGACCGCGGCGCCGAGGCCGCCAGACACCGCACCCTCGCCGCGCACCTCGGCCCAGGCGACGTGGCGCGAGCCCGGCCCGTGGCAGGCCTCGCAGGCGACGTCGAGCTCGGACCACGCCGAAGCGAAGCGATCGCCGGCGACGTCGTAGTTCTTGCGCAGGTCGGTCGAGTGGCAATCGGCGCACATGAAGTTCCAGTTCTGGTTCGGACCGGTCCAGTGCAGCGGATCGCCCGCCGGCACCTCCGAGTCCTGATAGAGATGGAACCAGCGCTGACCGCCCTGCTCGCGCGGGCGGCTGTCCCAGGCGATGCCGAGGCACTGCAGCCGACCGTCCGGGAAGGCGATCAGATACTGCTGCAGCGGCGTGAAGCCAAAGACGTAGCGGACCGTGTAGTCGCGCAGCGCGCCATCGGGCCCGTCGGTCCGGACGACGAACTCGTCGCCGCGGCGACTGAAGGTCGAGGTGACGCCGTGATAGGTGAATGTCGCATCGTCGAAATCACCGAGCACCGTCTCGGCACCGACCTCCTGCATGGCGAGGTCGTGGTGCGACCCGGTCCAACGCGCGGCCTCGAGTTCGTGACAACGCGCACAGACGCTGCCGCCGACGAACGTCGCCGGCGTGGCCGCGGCCACGGTCACAGCCGGGTCGCTCGCCGAACTCGGCGACCGCCTCGAAACCACGATGCCGATCGCGATCGCGACGGCGACGGACCCGGCGAGGGCCGCGACGACAAGCCAGGTCCGCATCGGTGCATTGTTGCCGGCGAAGCAGCAGGAAAGCAGGCGACCTGCCAGGAAGTTTCGGACCGACCCCGGACCAGACCGCAGGCCGGTAGAAAGCCCCATCCTGTCGGCTAGCCTGCGCGCGTGCCGCCCACCCCGCAGCAGAGCCTGGTCGATGCCTTCGCCGCGTTGACCGTGACCACGAACCTGCAGCGCCAGCTCGCCCGCGGCGCGCAGGTCAAGGCCGGCGGTCTGTGGGGCGCGTCGGCGGGACTGCTGCTCGCCGCCTTGCAGCGTTCGCACCGCGGCACACTGCTCGTGCTCACCGCCGATGACGTCGACAGCAACCAGCTGCAGACCGACCTCGCCGCGTTCGGCTTCGGCGCGCACGTGCTGCCGCGCGAGGAGACCGACGACGACGGCCGGCCCGATCCGGTCTCGCGCAGCGAACGCCAGCGCGCGCTGGTGCAGCATGCCGCCGACAAGGCGCCGCTGATCGCCAGCATCGAGGCGCTGCTGCAACCGGCCGCGACGCCGCGCAGCCTGCGTCACGGCAAGCTCGAGCTCGCGACCGGCCAGCGCATCGATCGCGCCCAGATCCTGCTGCGCGCCCAGGCCGCCGGTCTGCGATCGGTCCCGCTCGTGCTCGCGCCGGGCGAGTGCAGCGTCCGCGGCGACGTCGTCGATCTCTACGCCATGGCGGCCACGGCGGCCGTGCGCCTCGAATTCATGGACGATGTGCTCGAGTCGATCCGCGCCTTCGACCCGAGCTCGCAGCGCACGACGGCGGTGCACGAGGAATACTCGCTGGCGCTCGGCAAGAAGGACGTCGCCGAGGAGGGCTCGGTGCTCAAGCACCTGTCGCCGCAGAGCCTGCTGGTCATGGCCTACGAGCCGCTGCGCATCGAGGAACGCACGGCGCGGCTGATCGCGTTCGACAGCGAGTGCGCGCAGACCGTCGGTCAGCTCCAAGACACGCTGCGGCCCTGCCCGCGCCTCGACGTCTCCTCGCTGCCGAGCCACGACTACGACTACAAGATCCTGTCGGCGGGTTCGGCCACAGGCTCGGGCGAGGCCGACCCGGCCGGGCGGCTGCGCAGCGTGCGCGGCGTGCAGGGGCGGGTGCTGCTGTTCTGCCGCAGCGACGACGAGCGCGAGCGCCTGCAGGAGATCTTCGCCCACAAGAACATCGACCTGCGCCGCGAGAAGGTCGCCCTGCTGACCGGCGGCCTGAGCCGCGGCTTCCGGATCCCGGAGCTGCAGACGACGGCGCTGTCCAACATCGAGTTCGCCGGCGTGCCGCAGCAGGCGCGCATCCGCGAACGGCCGGCGGTGCCGAGCCGCGCCATCCAGAGCTTCTTCGAGCTCGGCCCGGGCGATCACGTCGTCCACGCCGTGCACGGCATCGCCCGCTTCGAAGGCACCGAGCTGGTGCATCGCGGCGAGGGCACCGAGGAGCACCTGCGGCTGTGCTTCCAGGACGAGGTCAAGCTGCTGGTACCGGCCAGCAAGATCCACCTCGTGCAGAAGTACGTCGGCAGCGGCGGCACGGCGGTGCTCGACAGACTCGGCGGCAAGTCGTTCCAGCGGCGCAAGGAGCAGGTCAGTGAGGCGCTGTTCGATCTGGCCGCCGAGCTGCTCGAGGTGCAGAGCCAGCGCGCGCTGGTCAAGCGCGACCCCTATCCCACCGACCAGCTCGAGCGCGACTTCCTCGACACGTTCCCGTTCCACGACACCGAGGATCAGGCCCGGGCCTGGACCGAGATCCGCGCCGACCTCGAGCGCGACACGCCGATGGATCGCCTGCTCTGCGGCGACGTCGGCTTCGGCAAGACCGAGCTCGCGCTGCGCGCCGCCTTCCGCGTCGCGATCACCGGCAAGCAGGTCGCCGTGCTGGCGCCAACGACCATCCTCGCCGAGCAGCACTGGCGCACCTTCCAGGCCCGCTGCGAGCCGTTCGGCCTCGGCGTCGGACTGCTGTCGCGCTATCGCAAGCCGAAGGAGCGCCGACAGGTCTGCGATCAGCTCGCCAAGGGCAGCCTCGACATCGTCGTCGGCACCCACCAGCTGTTCGGCAAGGACGTGCAGTTCGCCGATCTCGGCATGGTCGTCATCGACGAGGAGCAGCGCTTCGGCGTGCGGCAGAAGGAGCGCTTCAAGCAGCTGCGCGCCGCGATCGACGTGCTGACCCTGAGTGCGACGCCGATCCCGCGCACCCTGCACGGCTCGCTGCTCGGCATCCGCGGCATCAGCACGCTCGACAACCCGCCGCCCGGCCGGCAGGAGGTCGAGACCCGCGTGCTGTTCCGCGACGATCGCGTCCTGCAGCAGGCCCTGGTGCGCGAGCTGTCGCGCGGCGGCCAGGTGTTCGTGCTGCACAACCGCATCGCCGAGCTCGAACCGCTGGCC
>JAGQRA010000350.1 GCA_020425885.1 Planctomycetota bacterium
CGAGGTCGAGGTCGGGGTGGTCGCCGATCCCGATGCCCTGCCGGTCGAAGCTCCGGCTTCGAAGACCGCCCTCGACGCGTTCCTGATCGCCAAGTACGAGCTGACCAGGGCGCAGTGGTTGCTGATGGCGAACGAGTCGCCGAATCGTTTCACCGCGGCCAACGGACCGCCCGACATGATGACCGGTCGCAGTCCGGTCGAGCAGGTCGCGTGGCGCGACGCCCAGCTGACGCTGGAACGCTACGGACTGGTGTTGCCGACCGAGGTGCAGTGGGAATACGCCGCGCGCGGCGGCCGTGCGTCGCGGTGGTGGACCGGCGATGACAAGGAGTCGCTGGCTCGAGGTGGGGCGGCGGAGAACCTGGCCGACGCGACGGCGACCGCGACCGGCGTGCCGGCGTCGGAAGCCGGCGAGTGGCCCGACTACGACGACGGCTTCCCGCTGCACGGACCGGTCGGCAGCCTGTTGCCGAACCCGTACGGCCTCTTCGACGTGCTCGGCAACGTCAAGGAGCTGTGCGCCGATGTCTGGCTCGAGAACTGCAAGCGACGATCACCGCGACCGGGGGATGGACTCCGCGACGTGGATCGGACGGGCTCGCGCGCCTGTCGCGGCGGCAGTTGGTTCAACGGCATCAACCAGGCGCGGGTCACGGCCCGGCGCAGCATCGGCGAGTTTCAGGTGTTCGACAATGTCGGCATCAGGGCCGCGGCCGTGATACCGAAGGGCCGGTAGTGCCGGCCGCCTGACATGGCTGACATCGGCGCGTGGCCTGGATGCTGCTGGCGACGGACACGCAAGCGCTGGCCGTACATCGCGGACGCCTCGTGCGGCGGCCCGCCGGGGTGCGCGACCCTGGTCGATCAACGGTTCGTCGACCCGACTGGCGTCGATCGCGACCGAGCTGGAGCAGCTCGTCGGCTGGTCCCGCGTCCCCGGCAGACCTGAGCCGATCGCCTGCCAGGCGCCGTCACTGCATCAGCGCCACCGCTGCATTGCTGAACACGAAGCCCGCTGCGGTGCTCGCGATCGCGGCCGTCTGGGTCGCGAACATCACGCCAGGGTAGCCGGCGGGCAACGTCACCGATGTCGAGCCGCTGCCGTTGTTGGCGAGGAAGACGAGGCTATGGGTGACGATCAGCCCGCCGTACGGCAGGTAGAGGTTGCAGCCCGGCACCAGCGCGGTACCGACGCGGTCGTATTCGAGCGCGATCAGGTTGGCGGCCAGGGCGCCGGCCGGGCCGTTGGTCTGGGTGAACTGCACCGTCGTGCCGCCGATCGGGGCACCGTTCCAGGCATGGCGGAACTCGGCGCCGCCCACGGTGCATCCCTGACCCCAGGTCGTCGCCTGGCCGTTGGTGATGTAGGTCACGATCAGGGTCGGCGGATTGTTGCTGGCCTCGCGAGAGTTGAAGCGCAGCGCCGATTGCGTCTGCTGTTCGTTGGTCTTCAGCAGCCAGCCGAAGTTCTGTGCCGGTTGGTCGAGCCAGCGCTGGACATCGAGAACGGCAGCGACGGTCGATGTCGACGTCGCCGGGCCGGTCGATGGTGCCGGGATGGTCAGACTCGACATCGCGGTGAAGTCGCCGCCCGGGTTGGTCCAGTTGCTGCTCGGGTAGCGGCTGTGGATCCAGGTGGCGTCGGGTGCGGTCGGCGCGGTGCCGGCGCCGCCCAGGCCGCTCGGCAGCGAGCTGCCTTCGCCCCAGTCGGCGAGGGCGCGATGGCCGTAGATGTCGACGTTGGTGTTGTAGCGCGTGACCTGGATGCGCAGCTCGGCGGCGACGATGTGGGCGCCGGCCGGGATCTGCGCGGCGACGTCGAACCGGACCAGGGCGCGACGCAAGGCGTCGTTGTTCTGGTCGGTGACGCCGACGAACAGGCCGGTGCAGGCGCCGCCGGCGAGGTTGCCGGTCGCGCTCTCGTACAGCGTGCTGTCCCTGGAGCTGGTGATCTGGACGGTGGTCTGCGCCAGCAGGCACGGCGCGGCGAAGGTGACGGCGAGGAGGGGTCGGATCATGGTGGCGCCCGCGGCGCAACGACCATGCCACCGCGGCGTGTCGACGGATCGTTGCGGAATCCGGTCACCTGCCGTCAGGCAACCGTACGGAACGGCATCGAGCCCGGCGAGCAGAGCCGTGACGACTACACCGTCTGCGCCGGCGACGGTGTGCGGGGCGCCGGTCGGGTCAGGTGGCTTCTTGTCCTGACACCGTACGTGGTTCCGCAGAAACCCGGAATGCTGTGACGCCGCGACCCATTCGCGTCGAATGGAGGCGACGACATGGATGTCGAACAGGAATTCCTCCGCTACCGCGACGGCCGTGAGCCCGAGGCTCTGGGTACCGTCTTCGACCTCGTCGCCGACGAGTTGTTCGCGGTGGCGCTGCACCTGGCCCGCGACACCGCCGACGCCGAGGACTTGGTGCAGGCCACGTTCCTGGTCGCCATCGAACGCGCCGTTCACTGGGACGCGGGACGTCCCCTGCGACCGTGGTTGCTGGGCATCCTGCAGCGCGAGGCGAAGGCCAGGCGCCGTCAGCGGCGGCGCGCGCCGGACCCGGTGCGGTTGCCGCGTCCGATCGAGCCGCCGCCGGTGCAGATCGCGCTCGACCGCGAGACGAGGACCGTCGTCGGCCGCGCGATCGCGACGGTGCCGGAGCCGTACCGCGAGGTGCTCGAACTGCGCCTCGTGCAGACGCTGCCACCGCTCGAGATTGCCGAGCGCCTGCGGCGATCGCCGGGGGCGGTGCGCACGCAGCTGTGGCGAGGCCTCGAGATCCTGCGGCAGCGGTTGCCCGAGGGACTGGCGATCGGGTTGGTGCCGGAGCTGATTCCACGGCCGGCGTGGGCCGCGGTGCGCCGGCATGTCGTCGCTGCGGCCAAGACGACCTCGACGACGGGAACGGCAGTGGCCGGCGCCGGCGCGCTGGCAGGAGCATGGCTCATGACGAAGGCATGGATTGCGTTCGCGGCGATCGCGATGGTCGTCGTGGGTTGGTTGGCCTGGCCGGGCGCGAGCACGCCGGCGCCGTCGATGCAGGACCGGCAGGCGACTGCTGACGTCGCTGCCGCCGACCTTGCCGTTGCGGTGGAGGTCTCGGGTCCGGTGGGTGGCACGGAGCAGCTCGCGCCCGACCGCGAACCGGCCGCCGTCGCCGGTGGCGAGCCCGTCGCCTCGACCGACGCCGTGCCCCTGCCGTCGCCGGTGACGGCCAGGCTGCTCGTCGTCGACGCCGACGGCGATGTCGTCGCCGACGCCGAGGTCGTGCTCTTCGAACCCGACGTCGTCGCCGACGGCAAAGGTGGGTGGCGCCCGGCGCGTCGGCGATGCGCGGGGCCGCCGGTCTGGCAGGGGCATACCGGTGTCGATGGCCGCGTTCGGGTTCCGGTGCAGGGCGAGTCGTTCATCGCCGCGCGCAAGCAAGGCGTCGGCGCAACCGGCGATCTGAGGGTGCACCCGAGCATGGTCGAGCTGCGCGACGAATGGCGCGTTGTGCTGCGACCCCATCAGCACGTCCGTGGCGTGGTGTTGCAGTCGGATGGCACACCGGCCGCCGGCGCCGAGGTGAGCTGTCACTTCACGAGCAACCGCTATCGACACCTGGCCACGGAGCTGCCGCCGGTCACCGCCGACGCCGAGGGCCGCTTCGACTTCGAGGTCCTGCCCGAACTCGACTACCGCTTCCACGCCCGACTCGACGGTCGCCTCGCGCGGGCCTACGTCGAGACCCGGCCGGGAACCGATGACTACGAGGTCGCGCTGCGATTCCCCGGCGCCTACTCGGTGCGCGGGCTGCTGCTCGGTGCCGACGGCAGACCGGTGGCGGGCGAGGTCCGGTTGGTGTCGCCCGTAGGTACCGCCTGGCACGCGGCCAAGGCCGATGCCGACGGCCGCTTCGTCATGCTGCTGACCGAGGCCGGCAGCTTCGAACTCGTCGGCGGCGTCGAAGGGCAGACCGCGGCGCACACTCCGGTGGTGCTCGACGCGGCGCGACCCCACGCCGAAGCCACCTTGCGACTCACCCCGTTCCTCGTCATCGCCGGCCGCGCGGAGGACGAGCGTGGCCGACCTTGCGCGGGCGTCTCCGCCGGAGTCAGCCCGGTGCGGGAGCGCGACGCCGTGTATCGCGCCTGCGCCGAACTGCAGGGAATCTACGCGCGCGGTGCCACGGCTGAGGACGGCAGCTTCCGCTTCCTGGTGCCCGCCGGATGCAGCTACCAGGTCGGCTATCGGGCGACGCCGGATCTCTTCGTGCGCGGGCCGGTGGTGACGCCGCCGGCCGCGGACATCGTGCTCGTCGTTCGCGAATCCGATCGGCGTGGCTTCACCGTGACCTGCCGCGTCTTCGCGGCGGCGACGGGCGCGGCCGTGCCGGCGTTCCGGGTCTACCTCGTGACCCATGAGGGGGCCGGCTTCAGCGATCACGCGCTCGGACAAGGCTCGGACGGCGCATTCGCGGCCGGGCCTTTGCCGGTCGATCGTCGCTACAGCCTTCGGTTCGAAGCCGAAGGGCTCGGCAGCCTCTCGGTAGGACCGTTCGATGCCACGGTGCGCGAGGAAGCGGTGACCGTTCGCCTGCCGCAGCTCGGCAGTCTGCTGTGCGCGGTGCTGCGTCCGGATGGACGCCCGGCCGTCGGCGCCCAGATCGGACTCGATCGTGACGGGAACCATCCGTTCGAACCGGCACATCAGGGCAGGACGGATGCCGACGGACGCATCGAACTCGGTGAGCTGAGCCCCGACGACTACACCGTCTACGCCAGCGCCGCGGTGCCGGGCGCCGGTCAGGCCATGGGCAAGGTCAGGATCATGCCGGGTCAGCAGGCTGCGGTCGTGCTGAGCCTGCAGCGCAAGTAGCACGCCATCGCGGCCACACGGCGTCGCGGCACGACAGGCCACTTCACGGCACCGGTCGACAGGTGGTTTTCAGTCCCGGCACCGTACGTACGTTCTGCATGCAATGACCGCGTCGTTCGTGCCCTATCCCGATCGCTACGTTCCCGAGGTCGCGCCCGAACAGGCGGCCGCCGCGTTCCACGACG
>JAGQRA010000004.1 GCA_020425885.1 Planctomycetota bacterium
CGGCGAACACACCGCCGGCGGGGAAGCCGTCGTGGGCGATCTCGATCAGCAGCGGGCCGCCCCGATACCGGTACGCGGTGTCGAACGCGATCACCGGGCCGAAGTCGTTCGGTGAACTGCCGCCCGGGTAGTCACCGGCGCGGATCGGCAGCGCCCCGCTGCGCACGACGACTTCGTCGACGCCGCGATTGGCCGCGAACGTGCTCGCGAGCGCGCCAGGCGGGTTGACCGATTGGCTGAGGCGGATCTCGTAGTTGGCGACGGTCTGTGGCGGCGGCGCCGCGGCCCCACCGTCGACGCGAAACTGCAGCCCGGTGATGAAGTTGCCGACCGCGAGCGGACCGAGGTCGCTCGCCCCGAGGACCATCTGGAAGCGGCGTTGCCCGATGGCACCGAGCGGCGCCTGGTCATTGTTGTTCATCTCGATCGTCGCCGCAGCCGCGGGCGTCGTCGTCACTCGGCCGAGCTGGGCAACGAGTTCGAGCACCGGTGCCGCCGCATAGATCCCCAGGTCGGCGCTCACCGAGGTGAACGCGGAACCGTAGGCGGCCTGCCGGCTGGTCGTCGCCGGGTACTCGCTGTCGGCGTACACACCGCCGGCGGGAAACCCGTCGTGGGCGATCTCGACGAGCAGCGGCCCGCCACGGTAGGTGTAGGCGCGGTCGAACTCGATCAGCGGCCCGAACGCGTTCGGGAGTCCGCCGGTCGGATAGTCGCCGTTGCGGATCACCAGGGCGCCGCTCCGCACCGTGAGCTCGTCGGTGCCTCTGTTGTTCGCGAACGTGGTCGACAGCGAGCCCGGCGGATTGGCCGACTGGCTGAGCCGGATCTCGTAGTTGGCGACGGTCTGCGCCGCCAACGCGGAGACCTGGGCGTCGGCGCGGAAGCGGATCGCGCGGATCTCCGCGCCGACCGGCAGCGCGGCGAGGTCGGTGGCGCCGATCACCATCTGGAAGCGCCGCTGCCCGATGCCGCCGAGCGGCGCCTGGTCGCTGTTGTTGCCCTCGTTCGCCGCGAGCGGTGCCGGCGTGACGATGTCGGTCGAACAGGCGCGCAGCTGCAGCACGGGCGCGGCCGGGTAGGCGCCGAGATCCGCGGCCACGCCGTTGAAGGAGGAGCCGTAGGCTGCCTGGCGCGAGGTCGTCGCCGGGTACTCGCTGTCGGCAAACACTCCGCCCGCCGGGAAGCCGTCGTGCGCGATCTCGATCAGCAACGCGCCGCCGCGGTACCGGTATGGCGTCGCGAATGCGATGAACGGCCCGAAGCCGTTCGGGCTGCCGCCCACCGGGTAGCCGCCGGCTGCGATGACGAGCGGTCCCGAGCGCACCATGACCTCGTCGGCGCCGCGGTTGGCGGCGAAGACGAGCGACAGCGAGCCCGGCGGATTGGCCGACTGGCTGAGCCGGATCTCGTAGTTCGCGACCGTCTGCGCCGGCAGGCCACCGGCGCTGCCATCGACCCGGAAACGGATGCCGGAGAGCAGCGTGCCGGCGGCGAATCCGCGCAGTTCATCGGGCCCGAGGACCATCTGGAATCGCCGTTGGCCTATGGCTCCGAGGGGCGCCTGGTCGTTGTTGTTGCCTTCGATGGTGGCGAGCTGCGGCGGTGACGTCGCGGCGATCTGGGCCGTCGCCGGCGAAACGGGTGCGATGGCGGCGAGGAGGATCAGCAAGGCCGCGGGCGCCGAACGTGCGAGTTGGTGGGGCATGGAGTCCTTCGGGTGGCGAGCAGGGGTGGCTGTGCTGTCGATCAACGGTTTACCAGAACCATGACGATCGGGAACCCCGTTTCGTTCGGTCGGGCCGTCCATGACTGCTGGCGTTACTGCCGGTGGGAAGTGGCGAACAAACGCACACTCACCAGCGAACGCCTCGGTCGCCAGAACGATGCGTTTCACTTCGCCCTCGCCGGGTTGCCGGGCCGATCCCGATCGCGCCGGTCGCGTCGTCGATTCAGCGATCGAGGCGCCGGGCGGCGCGGAATCCCCGGTCCTTCTCACCGCCGATGTTCAGCCCACGGGTGGTGAGCGGTGACAGATCGAGGTTGTTCAGGAAGCCGAAGCCGCGCACGGCGTGTTTGCTGCTCGGCTCGGCGAGCCAGAGTCCGGTGCCGGCCTGCAGCACATCGATGTTCGGATATGCGATGGCATCGAGACACCATTCCTGCACGTTGCCGCGGATGTCGTGGAGGCCGAAGCCGTTCGGCGGGAAGCTGCCGACCGGAGCGGTGTATGGGAAGCCGTCCCTGCCCGGCAGCACGACCAACGTGCTGAAGATGTTGTTGGGCGGTGCGACGGCGTCGTAGAGGTTCTCGGCCAGCTCCCCGGTGCCGACCAACGGCACCTCGCGATCGCGGTGCTCGGTGGCACGCGCCGCATACTCCCACTGTGACTCGGTCGGCAACAAGAGGCCCGAGCGCGCCAGCAGGTCGACGGTCTCCTGCCATTCGACGCTGTCGACCGGGTTGCGCCAGGTGACGCCGAGCCAGCCGACATAGCCGAAGCAGTGATCCTTGCCGCCCAGTCGGCGCCACTGCGCGCGCGTGGTCTCGTGCATGGCGACGAAGAACGGGTCGAGGTCGATCTCGAGCAGGTAGTCCTCGACGCCGCGGATCCTCGGTTCGAAGCGCACTGCGTTCTCGTCAGCGAGCTGGGCGCCGACCGTGACGCGACCTCCCGGCAGCAGCACGAGCACGATGCCGGTCTCTTCCGCGAACTCGTACGAGCCATCCTGCAGTCGTCGCGGCGGCGGGCCCGAGCGCAGATGGGCGAACTCGTAGAGCCCGGTGTGCGGGTTGCGACCGAGCGGTTGCAGCCCGAACTGGGGCACGATCCGCAGGCCGTGATAGATCGGGTTGGTGGCGATGTCGTCGATGGCCTCTTGCCAGGCGATCGGCGACCGGTCGAGGCTCTCGAGCTCCAGCGCCATGCTCCGTCGTCTGCCTTCGGCGCCGCCGAACTCGTCGAGGTCGCGCAGGAACTGCAGGCACGACTCGTGCAGCAGCCGGTCATCGTCGGTCGCGAAGTCCCACCGTCGCAGCCTCTCGAGCTCGGCCGCCAGCTCGTCGCGGCGCTGCGCGCGCGCCGCCATATCCTGTCGCAATGCTACGAGGGCATCGGCGCGGCCGAGGCCCGAGGCGACCGACTGCTCGATGGCCGTGAGTCGATCCAGCTCGCGCTGCACGGCGTAGCCCTCGGCCTCGATCTCGCCCGGCGCCGCCCGGCGGCCGTTGCCTCGCACCAGGACCAGCAGCGCCTCGGCTTCCTTGCGGCGCGCGAGCAAGGCATCGGCCCGTGACAGCCATCGTTCGGCTTCGGCGCGATGCTCGACGACCGGCTGCAGCCGCGGATGTTCGGCGTGCAGAGCCAGGAGTTCCTGGCGCATGATGAACAGACTGTTCTCGCGCGCCTTGGCGTTGGCGCGTCCGAGGAGCCAGGTCGCGATCGCGGCCGAGACCAGCAACACGATCGCCATCGCCAGCAGCCACGGGTTGCGCTGCGCGAACCGCCGCACGCGCAGCATCGCGCTCGGCGGTGCCGCCAGGATCGGCCGCATCTCGCGGATGCGCTGCAGGTCGTCGGCGAGGGCCTGGGCACTGCCGTAGCGTCGCCGCGGTTCGGGATCCATCGCCTTGCCGACGACAACGCCGAGTTCCGGCGGCAGGCCGCGGACGAGGCGGCACGGGTCAGGGACGCGACCGCCGAGGATGGCGCGGATCGTCGCTTCCGGAGTCGCGGCGGCGTAGGCGCGCTGCCCGGTCAGCGACTCGAACATGCTGGCGCCCAGGGCCCAGACGTCGGCGCGCGGGTCGACGCGTTCACCCCGACACTGCTCCGGAGCCATGTAGGCCGGCGTGCCGAACACATCGCCGGTGCGCGTCAGGCTGTCGCCGTCGCGGGCGGTGTCGGTGGCGAGTCCGAAGTCGAGCACGACGCCGGTGCCGTCGGGCTGCACCATGAGGTTGCCCGGCTTGATGTCGCGGTGGGTGACGCCGGCGTCGTGAGCGGCGTGCAAGGCCAGCGCGAGCGACTCGAACAGACGCAACGTCGGCAGCCAGGGTCGCAGGTGGCGCGCGCCGGAATCGCTGCGTTCGTGGCCGCCCGATGGCGCGGTGTCGAGCTGCAGCCGGAACGGCTCGGCGCCGCCGCGTTGCCGCCCGGCCTCGATCAGCGCCGCCAACGTCCGCCCCTCGAGCAGTCGCATCGCCAGGTAGAGGATCTCGCCGTCCTCGCCGACCTCGTAGATCGGGCAGATACCGGGATGATCGAGGCGCGACGTCGTCGCCGCCTCGGCGCGGAAGCGCTGCTCGCGGAACCGTGTCCGGAACACCTCCGCCTGCAGCACCTTCAACGCCACGCGGCGGCCGAGGCGGGAGTCGACGGCGACGAACACCACCGCCTGACCACCGCGGCCGAGCTCGCGCTCGATCACGTAGGGACCGATGCGCCGCGCGCCGGCCGGGAGTTCGACCACCGGCGCGTCGCCGGCTTGGGCCGGGTCGCCGGCCTCGGGCATCGCCAGCAGCGCGTCCATCAGCTGGTCGCTGGCCTCGGGATGCGCGGCGAGCAGTTCGGCGAGCGGCCGCGGCGGCCCGTTCGCGCCGGCCAGCAACGCTTCGGCGAGCGCCCGCAGCGGCGACGATGGCGGCTCGGGACTCACGGCGGGTCAGCGGATGGTGATGGTCTGGCGATTCGACATCCCCAATCCGAGTGTGTTGTAGCTGGGCACGAGCACGGCCCATTGGGTCTGCAGGGTCACGCCGACGAACGGTCCGGTGGGGACGAGGATGGAGTGCGTGGCCGCGCCCGCCGTCACGAAGTGGAATGCGTTCGCCACCGGGTCGACGAGCAGCCTGCAGCCCGGCGCACCGAAGGGATCGAGGGGAAGCAGTTGCGTCCCCAGACCGATGAGGGCGAACGCCGGCGTCACGGCCGGCGCCAACGGCGAGATCGTGACGGTGAGATCGAGCGTGACCGGGTCGGAGAACGGGTCGGTCTTGGCATCGTTGTCGATCTCGGTGATGTCGGGCAGTTGCGACGTGCAGGTCCACTTGAACGCGAACGCGCTGCTTTGGAACGTCGATGAGTAGCCGTTGCCGACCCCGAGCTTGTAGTCCGACATGTCGAGAGGTTCACCGGACATCCGCGCCTCGACGACGGGGGGACGCAGCGATTCGTTGATGGTCAGCACGAGGAACAGCGGTCCGGGCAGCGGCGTGTTCGTGGTCCGGATCAGGCTCGGCGTGTCGCCGACCCACCAGCCGAGTTCCTCGGGCTCCAGGATCGTGTGCTGCAGCGACGACCCGGAGGGCAGGTCGTTGACCGAAGCGTACACGTCCACGGTGGCCACCGGCGGCGGGTCCTTCTTGAACCGCGACATGTAGAAGCACAGCTGACTCGCCTTGAACGGCGTGATCGTCGCCGGCAGCTGGATCGCA
Source organism: Planctomycetota bacterium (assembly GCA_020425885.1). The sequence continues at coordinate 5,437 of JAGQRA010000004.1, forward strand.
TAGGTCCGCGTCCCAGTGGGCGGCGGCTCGACGCTGCGATCGAGCAGCTTGGCGTCGGGATTGCGCGGCGGGCAGGTGCCGTCGCAGCCGGTGCCGCTCGTCGTCTCGTTGCGCCAGGCGCTGTTCAGCACCGTGCCGTCGAGCTTCAGCCCGAAGCCGGCAGTGCTCTCGTTCCGCACGCCGACGTAGACGCCGCCGTAGGCGGAGTAGTTGAAGGTCTCGGTGCCCTGGGCATTGTCGCCGACGGCGCCGCCGACGACATAGACGACGTTGCCGGGGGTGACCGAGAGGCCGAGTCGGATCCAGCCGGGGTTGGAGGTCGCCGAGTACTGCTCGCTCCACAGCACGACGTGATCGGTACCGCCGGCGCCGTTGTCGATCAGCGACAGCACGCCGATCGAGCTGTTGCCGGGGCCGGTCGGCGTCACCTCCCAGGTCCAGGTGACGCCGGTGTCGCCGTTCTGGTCTAGCCGCGGCGGCGGCTCGCGCCCGGGGTTGGGGAACTCGTACTCGGAGTCGGTGGTGCCGCAGACGCCGAGTGACCAGGCGCAGCGTTCACCGACGCTCAGCGTCGGCAGATCGAGGTAGGCGAAAGTGTCGAGCTTGAAGTTCTCCGATGCCGCGGTCTCGAAGTAGTAGCTCCGGCCACCGGAGGCGGGGGCGTCGAAGTCGAGGTGACGGTTGCCCGCCGGGGCCGGCGCGCGCGGCTGCGTCGATCGCGTCACCGGGTCCGCCTGGCAGCCCTTCCAGAACGAGATGCCGGTCTCGTAGTCGATCGCGAGCTCCGACTTGTGATCCGACACATCGTTGCTGCCACCCCGGGTACTGGTGGCGATGCGCCACTCGAGACCGTTGTCGGACTCCGGTCCGCTGCCGGGATCGGTGACGTGGCCGTCGCTGTCGCGCGACCATGA
>JAGQRA010000351.1 GCA_020425885.1 Planctomycetota bacterium
CCAGTCCCGTTTCGATCCCGCGCTGCAGCTGCGCGGTTCCGTCCTGGTGGGCGCGCAGCGCGACAGCGTCCTGCTGCTCCTGTCGCCCTGGATCACGCGACTGCAGGACATCGAACGCATCGGCCTCACGCTCGCGGACTTCGCCCCGCACGACCCGGTGGCGGATCTCCTGTTCGTGCAACAGGCCAATGTGGCCGCGCTCGAGGACACAAAACACCTCGCGACGAAACTCAAGGAACGCACCGAGCGCCTGGACGCCATCTCCGGGCTGTCGCCGGACGGCATTCTCGCGTTCGGCCCGGACGGTGATCTCGCGTACGCCAACCCTGCCTTCCAGACACTCTTCGGCATCGACACCGCGGACCTGCTCGAGGTCGACGCCGCCGCGTTCGGGCAGCTCCTGCGCAGCCGTGCGGATCCCGGCCGGCCGCTGCCCGACCTGCTCACGCCGGTGGACGAGGCGCCTGAGGAGAACGACGTGCCTGCCGGAGGGCGGCGGCTGCTGCACCTCTCCCGCCCCGACTCCCGGGTCCTCGCCTGCAGCGTGCGCCGAGGCGAAGGCGGCTCGAAGGTGCTCTACTTCCGCGACGTCACGCGCGAGACCGAGGTCGACCGCATGAAAAGCGAGTTCCTCTCCACCGCCGCCCACGAACTGCGCACCCCCATGGCCAGCGTCTTCGGATTCTCCGAACTGCTGCTCAAGCGCAACTTCGACGAGAAGACCCGCACCGACCTGCTCAACACCATCCACCGCCAGGCCGGTGCCCTCATCCACCTCCTCAACGAACTGCTCGACCTCGCCCGCATCGAGGCGCGCGCCGGCAAGGACTTCAAGATCCACGTCCAGCCGCTGCGACCCATCATCGAGCAGACCGTCTCCGCGCTGCTCGTGCCCAACGACCCACGCAAGGTCACCGTCGAGCTGCCCGACTCGCTCCCCCACTGCGCCGTCGACGCCGAGAAGCTCCAGCAGGCCCTCACCAACCTGCTGTCCAACGCCTACAAGTACTCCCCCGACGGCGGCGAGATCCGCCTCGACATCGTCCACGGCGAACACGCCGGGGAGATCGGCGTGCGCGTGCGCGACCACGGCATCGGCATGACGCCCGAGCAGCTCTCGCGCTGCTTCGAGCGCTTCTACCGCGCCGACGCCTCCGGAAACATCCCCGGCACCGGACTGGGACTCTCCCTGGTCAAGGAGATCATCGAGATCCTCGGTGGCCGCATCGACCTCCAGTCCAGCCACGGCAACGGCACCACCGTCACCGTCTGGCTCAAGGTCGCCGAAACCCACGCCAGGGCCGCCTGAACATCACTGCGCAAAGGAAACAGCATGTACGGACTCGTGAACAAGGCCATCGAGGAAATGGTCATCCATCTCAAGGGGCCTGCGGCCTGGGAGTCGCTCAAGCGCAGCGCCGGGGTCGATGTCGACACCTTCGTCGGAATGGACCAGTACGACGACACCGTGACCTACAAGCTCGTCGACGCAGCGTCGGTCAGGATGAAGATGAGCGCCGAGGACATCCTCGAGGCATTCGGCGAGTACTGGATCCTCTACACCGCGCACAAGGGCTACGGCGAACTCATGTCCGCCGCCGGCAACGGCGTGTTCGAGACGCTCGCGAACCTCGACGACATGCATGCCCGCGTCGAGCTGCTCTACCCCGACATGCGCATTCCCGTGTTCACGTTCCGGCGCAGCAGCGACACCGAAGGGGTGCTGCACTACTCGTCGCAGCGCGCCGGTCTGGCGCCGATGGTGGTGGGGCTCGTCAAGGGACTCGGCAAGCGGTGCGGCACACCCGTCTGCGTCGACCGCCTCGCCCGG
>JAGQRA010000352.1 GCA_020425885.1 Planctomycetota bacterium
AACGACGATCCTGCTGGGCGGCGGCGAGCTGGGCACGGCCTACGGCAGCATCAGCCATGCCGGCGTCTCGGGCAACTTCGGCTACAAGATCTCGGGCGGCTACTACGAGCAGGACGCCTACGACCGCCCGACCGGCCTGGTGCCGGGCTCGACTCCGCCGACCACCTATCCCGACTTCGAGAACTCGGGGACGCAGCAGCCGAAGGGAGATCTGCGCCTCGACTGGGATCTCGACGAGGCCTCGTACATCACCTTCGGCGGCGGCTACGCCGGGACCGACGGCATCGTCCACACCGGCATCGGACCCTTCGACATCGACAAGGGATCGGACCTCTCGTACGGCAAGTTCAACTACAACCGATTGGCGTTCAACGTCGGGTTCTTCGCGAACTTCCTGGACGCCGACTCGGTCAACCTGTTGACCCGCGGCGTCGATGGCCAGCCGCTCGGCTTCGCCTTCGCGACCGACACCTACAACCTCGACCTCGCCAACACCAGCGTCGCGGGGAGCCGCAACATCCTGACCTACGGTGGCAACTACCGGACGAGCAAGTTCGATCTCGAGATCGCGCCCGAGGGCAAGGACAAGGACGAGTGGGGCGTCTTCCTGCAGGACGAGATCCTGCTCGGCGACAAGGTGCGCTGGCTGGTCGGCGGCCGCTACGACGACGTCGATCCGCTGAAGGACGGCATCTTCACGCCGCGTACCAGCCTGCTGATCTCGCCGGTGCCGCGGCACACGATCCGCCTGTCGTACAACGAGGCGTTTCGCACGCCGTCCGCGATCAACAACTACCTCGACGTCACGATCCTCAATCAGGTCGGGCCGCTGCTCATCCCCGCCCTCGCGCTCGGCAACGTCGACCTGGTCGAGGAGCACCTGACCGCGTACGAGGTCGGCTACGTCGGAACGTTCGACAACGGCCTCACCCTGACGCTCGCCGCGTACCGCAACGAGACGGAGGACACGATCGACTTCTACGTCCAGCGGACGTACGGTCCGACCAACTTCCCTCCCGGCGTGCCGCCGCAGGTGCTGCCGTGCTTCGCCGTGCCGCCCGGCACGGTCCCGCAGTGCCCGCTCGGCGGCCTCGCCGGCGTCGTGCCTTCGAACTTCAGCTACCGCAACATCGGCGAGCAGACCGACCAGGGCTTCGAGCTCTCGCTCAACCAGCGCATCGGCACCAACTGGAACTGGTTCCTGAACGCCTCCTGGCAGGACACGCCGGAGTTCAGCGCCGACGTCGACGCGAGCAGCCAGAACCTGCCGCCGGAGTGGCGCGGCAACTTCGGCCTCTCCTACGACAGCGGGCCCTGGTTCTGGAGCGCCAACGTCAACTACCAGGACAGCGCGTACTGGGCCGACGTGCTCAACGTCCGCGGCTACACCGACGCCTTCACCCAGGTCAACGCCGCGATCGGCATTCGCCTGCTCGACGAGCGGATGACGCTCCAGGTCCTGGGCTCGAACATCTTCGACGAGGAGGTGATGCAGCACATCTTCGGCGACATCATCAGCCGCAAGGTGACGGGGCTGGTCGCCTTCCGCTTCTAGGGCGCCACCCGTCGGATCAATACGAGCCGGGGCCTTCGGGTCCCGGCTCGTCGTGTCTGCGGCGGAGAATCGCCGGCGGCGGACGTTACGGCGATCCCGTCCCTTGAGGCGGGACGGAAGCGATGTCCGCCGGTCTAGACTCGAGGATCGGGAGGAAGGGACCATGCCCGCCGCGAGAATCTCACGTCTCGTCACCGTCACGGTTCTCGGCCTCGCGCTCG
>JAGQRA010000353.1 GCA_020425885.1 Planctomycetota bacterium
CCCTGGCCGTCTCGCCGAACGCGATCAGGCCGGTGCCTTCGATCACCGCGACGACCGGTTCGGGCGCGATCATCGCGCTGCCGAACCCGCGGCAGCACTCGTCGTAGTAGCGCTGGTAGGCGGCGGCGAAGTTGGCGACACCGCGATGGCACAGATCCGGTCGCGAAACCTCCTCGCGCGACAGGAACATGTAGTGGCCCTTGGTGCGGATGACGTGATCGGGCGTGATCGGCCCCTGCGCGCACAGTCCGGGCGCGGCCGAATGCGCGGCGAACGAAGCGGTCTCCTCACCGATCCGCGCCACCGCCACCGGGCGCAGCCACTGTGGCCCGATCGGCGAATCGACCCTGGTGGCGACGGCCCCACGCAGGGTCGGCATCGCGACCGCCAGCACCGCGCGCCGCTCGCTCTCGGCCAACGGCGCCGGCTCGCCACAGAGCATCGCCGGGACCCCGCCGATGCGACGGGAGATGTAGTGCTCGGCGCGATCGACGAGTTCGATCGTTCGTTCGTAGCTCTCGCGGGCATCGTCGCCGAACGTGAACAGGCCGTGCTTGCGCAGCAGGATGCCGCGGCAATCGGGCCGGCGCTCGCAGGCCTCGATGACGGCCTTGGCCAACGGGAAGCCCGGCATGATCCACGGCAACACCGCGACCTCGTCGCCGAAGGCGTCGCGGACGTAGTCCTCACTGTCGGGCTGATCGGTCAGCACCAGGATCGCATCGGCGTGGGTGTGGTCGACGAAGCGATGTGGCAGGAAGGCATGCAGCAGCGCCTCGACCGACGGGTTCGGCGCCGTGCTGTCGAGCAACGCCGCGCGAACGGCATTGACCATGTCGGCGTCGGCGAGCCGTTCGAGCTGGCGCAATTCGCGCAGCGGCGCGAGCCGGACCGCGGGCAGCCCCTGCGGCTCGACCGCGCCGAGGTCGCTGCCGCTGCCCTTGACGTGCATGACGTCGATCTCGCGACCGAACAGATCGCGGGCCGTGGCCTTGACCGAGGTGTTGCCGCCGCCGTGCAGCACGAGTTGGGGGTCGCCGCCGATCAGGCGCGAGGTGTAGATGCGCAAGGCCAGCGACTCGCCGCGGGCCTGGTAGCGCCGGCAGTAGTCGCGAGCTTCGTCATCGTTCCAGCGGCTCTTCATGACGTGCCGGAGGTTACCGGACGCGACCGATCGGGCGCATCAAATCGCGCGGTTGCTGCGCAGCCATAGCAGCAGCTGCGCCATGTCGTCGGGCATGGAGGATTCGAACTCGATCGGCTCGTGGGTCTGCGGATGCGGCAACGACAACCGCATCGCGTGCAGGCACTGGCGGCCGGGATCGGGCGCGCCGTCGGGCAGCGAGTCGTGCTGGCGCACCCGCGAGCGATAGACGCGATCGCCGACCAGCGAATGCCCGATCGACGTCATGTGGACCCGGATCTGATGCGTGCGCCCGGTCCGCGGCCGACACAGCACGTGGGCGAAACCATCGAAGCGCTCGACCACTTCGTAGTAGGTCGCCGCCTCGCGTCCGCCTTCGGCGACGACGGTCATCCGGTCCGGTCGGCCGGGATCCACGCCGATGGCGCGCTCGATCCAATCCGACTGGAAGCGCGGCACGCCGTAGACGATCGCGTGATACTCCTTGCGCACCGTCCGCGCGCGGAATTGGGCACGCAGGTAGTCGAGCGCCGGCTGCGTGCGGGCCAGCAACATCACGCCTGAAGTGTCGCGGTCGAGACGATGCACGATGCCTGGCCGCCGAGCCTCGACCACCGTCGGCAGCTCGCCGTAGCGCTGCAGGGCCCAGCTGGCGACGGTGTGTTCGTGGAAGCTCTTGCTCTCGGGTGGATGGGCAGTCAGTCCGACCGGCTTCTCGATGGCGATGAGCCAGCCATCCTCGTAGAGCACCCGCATCTCCGGCGCTGGCCCCGGCGGCACCAGTGGGTCGGTCTGGTCCGCAGCCAGCTCGAACTCGACCTCCTGCCCCTCTCGCAGCGACAAACTCGGCTTGACCCGCTCGCCACCGACGCGAACCAATCCGGCCTCGACGAAATGCCTGGCCCGGCTCCGTCCGCCGACCTCTGGCTGGCTGGCGAGGAACACATCGAGCCGCCCACCCGAGTGGGCTGAGGTGACAACCCGCCTGATGATCTGGCCCATGTGCGGATTCTGCCTGTGGACTTCCCTTAACAACAGTCCACCGACACGGGTTTTGCTTGCGTAGGGGGAAGCTCTGAGCCTCCCCATGCCATGCCTGGTCACTTCCACTGGATTCCACGCCAATTGCGTTGCGCCAGTAGAGAACTTGTGGAGACTTCTCGGCAACCTCTCTCCCAAATCGGACTCCCAGAGCCCCATCCTGTGCCAACTCTGGGACCAGCACAGAATCGATGAGACCTTCAGCCTCTTCGTGCTCGTTCGGCAGTAACAACCATGCGCTCCCGAGCATCGCTTTGATTCCGCGACCTGCACCTCCCGACCGTGCGCCGGCGATGCAGACCGGATACCGCCAGCGCGTGCTCCTGGTCGACGACGAGCCCGACGTTCTCCACCTTCTCCAGCACCTCCTCGAAGGCGCCGGTTACGCCGTCACCTGCACGTCCAACCTGCGCGTTGCGGGCGATACGCTGCGCCGTGAGCCTTTCGACCTGATCGTCACCGACCTCTACCTCGGTGAGTCCGATCTCGGATCGGACCTGGCACGGATCGCCGAGACGCAACGTCCGCGACCGCCGGTCATCGTGCTGACGGGTCGACCGACGTTCGACGGCGCGCAGGAAGCTCTACGGCGAAACGTCGCCGACCTCGTGGTCAAGCCAGTCGACTCGCAGGCCCTGCTCGCCACCTGCCGCCGCGTGATCCAGGAGACCGAACTCAAGCGCCGCAACCAGGAACTGCAGACCGCCAACCGGGTACTCACGTCGGTGCTGCCGCGAACCATCGAGATGAAGGACCCGACGACGAGCGGCCATGCCGAACGCGTCGTCGGCTACGCCGACCGGCTCGCCGAACGCTGCCGGGTCAGCGCCGAGGATCGCTCCTCGCTGCGCCTCGCGGCGCTGTTGCATGACATCGGCAAGATCGGCATCCCCGACAGCATCCTGACCAAGCCCGGGCCGCTGACCAACGACGAGATGGAAGTCGTAAAACGTCATCCTTATATGGGTTACGAAGTCCTCTCGACTCTCGAAGACCACGACGACGTGCGCGCCTGGGTCTATCAGCACCACGAGCGATGGGACGGCCGCGGCTATCCGAACGGCCTCAGCCGGGAGGATGTGGCGCTGCCCGGTAGGATTCTGATCCTGGCCGAGGTCTACGACGCGCTGGCCGAGGAACGCAGCTACAAGCCCGCCTGGCCGGTGAAGAAGATCGTCGCGTATTTCCGCGAACAGAGCGGCAAGCAATTTGACCCCGAGTTGGCCGCGCTGACCGCCGACGGGCTCGAGCGCATGGGCAAGCGCTTCTTCGCCGGGCAGGCCGACACGCTGTTCTGAGCGTCGCTCGCCCGCTGCGCAGGCGACCGCGCTCAGGATCTTGCCGGCGCAAGGCGCGGCCGGCTCACCGAGGGGTTGGACTCAACGCCGCCGCCGTGACATTCTATGTCCATCCCCTCTGACGCGGGCTAGCATGCCGCAGCCCTCGATCCCGCCCGACTCACGCACGGGCGGTCCACCCCGAATTGCCAACACGTTCGATGCAATCGACCAACCGCCTTGCGAACGTCTTTTCTCTGTCTCTGCTGGCCGCCACATTGGCAACCGAGTGCGTGGCACAGGTAACCCTGCAGACTCCGGTTGCTCCCCCAGTCGACCCGCGCCTCCTCGGACTGCCAACCTTCCTGCTACCCGTGCCCGCGGGCAAGGTGAGGATGGGCCTCGCGGCCCAGAATCTCATCGATGCGTCATGCCAGACCGCATTCCCGACGCGGCCCGACATGGCGCCGCAAACGAGCGCCAAGCTCGTCGAAACCTCGATGCGCCGTACAGCATCCGCGCTCGGCCCGGTAGAGATCGACCTACCCGAGTTCCTGCTCGGCAAGTGGCCGGTGAAGAACAGCGAGTACGAGCTGTTCGTGGCGCGGTCGCGCGACCCGGAGAATGGCATGCGAGCCGTGCGACCGCCCTTCCTCTGGTGGAAACTCGGCGCCAAGAAGGACTACGAAGAGCGCCTGCCCGAGATCAACCAGCGCTTCCCGGGCAACGAGAACGGGCCGCTCGAGTACTGGAAACAGGAAGGCGCGAAGCTGCCGTACCAGCTCATCGACGAGAAGGGCAATTCGACTGCGGATCATCCAGTCGGCGGCGTCACCTACATCGACGCCAATGAGTTCGCGGCCTCGATCGGCATGCGACTGCCGCTCGAAGCCGAGTGGACGCGCGCGGCACGCGGCAACTCCTCCAACCTCTGGCCCTGGGGCAATCCCCAGGGCGGGAAGGACGTGAAGGATGTGTTCGTCGGCAATGCGAACATGGAGGTGATGCGCCTATTCGCCCAACAGGACAGGCATCCCAAACCAGTCGGCACCGTCGAGGCCGCATCCGGACCGTTCGGACACCTCGACATGTTCGGCTCGATCTGGCAACTGGTCACGGGCTCGGGCAACCAACCGATCAATGGCGCCGACGAGTTCGCCGCGCAATGGCGGCTGCTGCAACGCGACAAGGCCGGGGCCTTGCTGAAGGCACCGCCGCGCTGGGATCAGCGCGTCGTCGCCAAGGGCGGGTCCTTCATGTCTGCCGAGGACCCGATCCAACTGCTGATCGACCAGCGCGCGCCGATGTATCCCGACGACGTGCTCGAAGCGCTCGGCTTCCGCCTCGCCAAGAGTCTTCGCCCCGGCTACGACACGTTGTTCTCGCGCCTGCGCGGCGTCTACAACCGCGCCCGCTTCCTGCCCGAACAGGACATCGACCTCACCGGCCAGGTCGGCGCCGAGCGCTACGATCTCGCCGAGAACGGCTTCCCGACCGAGTACCACACGGTCTCCTTCGCGCCGGCCAACTGGCTCAGCCTGGAGAAGCGCACCGACCTGAAGAAGCTGTCGGAAGCGAGCCACCGGTCGCCGCTCGTGCTCGGCACGCTGGTCACCACCGAGAAGATCGTCGGCTGCGACGTCAAGGGCACGGCGTTCACGCTGCTGTGGCGCGCCGATGGCATGCCGCAGGAACTGACCGAGGCGATCAAGCGCGGCTACAAGGAAGTGCAGGCCAGGCTGAAGGCCGAGGAGCGCGCAGCCAAGAGCGGCAAGCCGAAGAAGGAAGAAGAGGAGGAGAAGTCGTCCGACGACAAGAAGGACGACAAGAAGAAAAAGGACAACTGGGGTGACGTGCTACGGCGCTACGGCCTCACCGCGAAGGATCTCGAGCCCAAGGATGCCGACAAGCTCGATTACATCCGCATCGACGAGACCGTCGTCAAGACCGACCGCGCCGCCTTCCTGCTGCACGACAACAACGGCAAGATCGTGGCCTCGATCCCGGCCACCAACGTGGCCCCCAAGGCCGGCCGCCAGTTCGCGACCGAGCTCGAGTTCACGGCCGGCGACGACGGCAAGGCCGTCGCCAGATTCCACATCGGCGTGCCGATGTCGATGTCGAGCGACAAGAAGGTCCTCGATCTGCAGTTCCACCTGCCGCTCGACTGCCCGGCGCCGACGGACGAGAAGCCCTGGCGCCTGCCCGAGTGAGCGGGTATTCCACCAGCGTGCCATCCCCCAACAAGGCGACGATCAACGCAGACGCCCGCGCGGCGTTCTTCGTGCAGGACTACTCGGGCCACAAGCGCATCGACGGCGTCGAGATCGTCGAGCTCAAGCGCTTCAACGACGACGGTGGCGCGATCACCGAGCTCGGCCGCTTCGGCGCCGGCATGCACGCCGCGCTGCCGGGCTTCGAGTGCCGGCAGGCGAACTACTCCGAGATGGAGCCCGGGGTCATCAAGGCGTTCCACATGCACCACCGCCAGACCGATGTCTGGTACGTGCCGCCGTCCGACCGGCTGCTGCTCGTCCTGCACGACTGTCGCGAGGGCTCGCCGAGCGAGGGCGTGACCATGCGCTTCATGCTCGGTGACGGCAAGGACCGCCTGGTGCGCATCCCGCCAGGCGTCGCCCACGGGGCCCGCAACATCGGCGCGGCGCCCGGCCGCATCATCTACATGGTCGACGTGCAGTTCTCGCCCGACCCGGACGACTGCGACGAAGGCCGGCTGCCGTGGGATCACCTCGGCGCCGACGTTTGGGAGATCGTCCGCGGCTGACGGTTCACGGCGCCCGCCGCTCCGCCTCTTCACCCCCGCTCACCGCGCACCGATGAGTCGTCGCACCGCCGCTGCCCTCGTGATCACCCGCGGCACGGGCACGGAGATCGAGGTATTCCTCGGCGAGCGCTCACCGGAGCTGCGGTTCTTCGGCGGCTACTGGGCCATGCCCGGCGGCACCGTCGACGAAGGCGACCGCGGCGACGACGAGGCGGCGACGATGCAGGCCTGCGCGCGACGCGAGCTGTTCGAGGAGACTGGCTTGTCGTGGGGCGAACCGCCGAGCGACCGAGCGACCCTCGAGACGGTCCGTCGCGACATGCTGCGCCGTGATCGCAAGGGCGCGGAGCAGCCGACCCCGGCGCCGAGTTGGGCCGAGGTGACGGCGGGCCGCGACACCGCGCCGATGCGGCAGCTCTGTCGCATCGAGACGCCGCCGTTCGCCCCCGTCCGCTACGACACGATCTTCTTCCACGTGCCG
>JAGQRA010000354.1 GCA_020425885.1 Planctomycetota bacterium
CTCGCACCGCCGGCGGCGATGAACCGAAACAGACGGACTGGCGCAAGCTGCACGCGGTGCCCACCATTCACGCGGCCCCCACCCTCAAATCGGTGCCGGTCCGGGCTATCCTGCGCGGGTCCGCGGCGTGGGTTCTGCCACCTCGACACGCCGTAGTCATCCAGCCCCATGCGCGAAGAACCAGGCAAGCCGGTCCGAGACCGCCTCGCGTTCCACCTCTTCTGGCTGTCGGCCGCATTCCTGGCCATGAGCTACGGCGTGGTCGCCGGCATGCGACAGCTGTTCCCGTATCGGATCTTCGCCCGTGCGATCGAGGGCGGCGAGGCCCTGCGCAACGGCGGCGAGGAGGACACCTGGTACTACAAGAAGGTCAGCAAGCCGTTCCCGCCGATCGTCAACTCGGGCCGGGCGCAACCGGGACTGAACCTGGTCACCGAGATCCTCAGCGACGAGCTGTCGGTCAAGGTCATGGACCTCGATGGCAAGACCCTCAACCGGTGGTCGATCGACTGGTTTCGGATCTGGCCCAACGCGCAGCATGTGCCCGATCGGATCATGCCGCGGTCGCGCCCCGGCACCCACGTCAACGGCGCCGCCCTGCTCGACAACGGCGACCTGGTGTTCAACTTCGAGCACCTCGGAATGGTGCGCATGAGCCGCGACGGTGAGGTGCAGTGGCGGCTGGCCTACCAGACCCACCACTCCGTCCATCGCGGCGATGACGGCAACCTGTGGGTCTGCGGGCAGCGGGAGCATGACGTGCCCGATGCCCGGTTCCCGAGCCTGGTGCCGCCGTTCGTCGAGGACACCGTCGTGGTCGTCACGCCGAAGGGCCAGATCGTCAGGGAGTGGTCGGTGCCGGAGCTGCTCAGCAAGAACGGGCGGCAGGGGCTCTTGTGTCTGGCCAACCTCGACGTCTATTCGACCGCCGTCACCGGCGACGTGACCCACCTCAACCATGTCGAGCCGTTCCCGGCCCGGATGGCGCCCGGCATCTTCGGACCGGGCGACGTCCTGGTCTCGCTGCGCAACATCAACACCGTCTTCGTGTTCGAAACGCGGACCGACCGGATCAAGTTCGTCTCGACGGGTCAGTTCGTGCGCCAGCACGATCCCCACTTCGTCGACGCCAACACGATCTCGGTCTTCGACAACAACTGCGTCGGCGCTCCCGGCACCCCGCGGCAGAGCCGCATCGTGCTGGTCTCGGCCCGCGACCAGGCGCTGAAGGTCTGGTTCGCCGGCACCCCGGAGCACCCGTTCTTCACGCCCATCATGGGCCGGCACCAATGGCTGGCCGACGGGCACCTGCTGATCACCGATTCCTGTGGCGGCCGCGCCTTCGAGCTCGACCAGAAGGGCGAAGTCGTGTGGTGGTACGTCAACTTCGTCGAGGCGGACGTCATCGGCGCGGTCGAGCAGGTCGAACGCATCCCGCTCGGCTTCGCGTCGCTGTTCGGGCCGCGCTGAGCCGGGACGCGCCGGGGACGCGCCGTCCCGAACGACCCGGCGCGACAATCCCGGTTCCTGCCGATTGTGATCGTGAACGGCGCTCCTACTATCCGCGCCGAGCACTCCATTGACCGAACCTCCCGCCGAGTTAGCCGGGTTCCTCCTCGACATCCTGCCGCAGCCCGACGACTACACGTGCGGGCCGACCTGCCTGCACGCGGTCTATCGCCTCTACGGCAATCAGATCCCGCTCAGGGAGCTGATCGACGGCATCGGCAAGACGCCTTCGGGGGGCACCGCCGACGTCTACCTCGCCAACGATGCGCTGCGTCGCGGCTACCGTGCCGCCATCTACACCTACAACCTGCGGCTGTTCGATCCGACCTGGTTCGAAGGCGAGAACGCGATCGACATCGCCGATCGGCTGCGCGCCCAGGCCGAGTACAAGGGCGCGGAGCGACCGGTGCTGGCCCAGCTGACCGAGGAGTACCTCGATTTCCTGGCCCTCGGTGGCGAGCTGCGCTTCGCCGACCTGACCGCCGGCCTGCTGCGCCGCTTCCTCAAGCGCGGGGTGCCGATCCTGACCGGCCTCAGCTCGACCTATCTGTACCGCCACGTTCGCGAGATCGACAACGACGGCGACGACGTCGACGATGACGTCCGCGGCGAACCCCAGGGTCACTTCGTCGTGCTCTGCGGCTACCGCCCCGGTTCTCGCACCGTGCTGGTCGCCGATCCCTACGAGGAGAACCCGATGGCATCGACCCACCAGTCGAACCATCACTACGAGGTCGCGATCGAACGCGCCATCGGCGCGATCATGCTCGGGGTGCTGAC
>JAGQRA010000355.1 GCA_020425885.1 Planctomycetota bacterium
CGCGCCTGCCGGTTGCCAGCGCCTGCGCGATCAGATTGGTGATCGTCTGCGACTTGCCGGTTCCCGGTGGCCCTTCGAGCACGAACGTCCGCCCGGCGGCGCCGGCGAGCACCGCCGCCAGCTGCGAGCTGTCGGCGTCCTTCGGGCAGAAGATCTCGTCCGGATCGAGATCGTCGAGCTCGTCGCGGGCCAGCTCGGGAACCTCCTGCGCGAAGCCCGCGCCCGGAGTCTCGACCAGATGGCGCAACACCGGGCTCTGCATCAGGTCGTCGCGATCGGCGAGATCGAGCCACATCAGGTACTTGGTGAACGAGAAGAAGCCGATCTGCGCCGTGGTCTCGACCTCCCACCGCGGCATGCCGAGCGCCGCCGCGCGGAACGTGGCCAACACCGCGGCGACGTCGACGCCGTGGTCGTCCTCGGGCACGGCGTCGATCGCGACCTCGAGGTCGAAGTCGCGGCGCAGCAGCTGCAGCAGGGTCTGGTTGATGCGCGGCTCGGCGTCGTCGAGCACGACCCGGAAGCCCTCCTGCACCGAGGTCCGCTCGACCGAGATCGGCAACAGCAGCAGCGGCGCCCGCCGCGCCTTCTCCGCTTGCGGCGTCTCGAACCAACGCAGGAACCCGACCGCGAGGTAGAGCGTGTTGGCGCCGCTCTCCTCGAGCGTCGTGCGCGCATGGCGGTAGATCTGCACCAGCCTGGCCTCGAGATCCTCGACCTCGTGATCGGCGCGTAACCGGCCGGCCCGCAGCTCTTCGGCCAGGTACGCGGCCATGACGTCGACCCCGGTGCGTTGCTCGGCCAACGCCAGGTCGCGCGGGTCGTCGCCCTGGCCGATGGCCGGACGTTCGCGCACGCGCATCTTCGCCGCATGCTGCATCCGGTCCTCGAGCGCGCCGAGATCGTGGGCGCACAGCCGGATGGTCTTCTTCGTCTCGCGGAAGTTGAGCAGCCGGTTGAACATCGTCAGATCGAGCAGCCTGCTCTTCCAATGCTCGAGCCGATCCTTGATCTCGTTTCGCTGTTCGGGCGCGACGTCGTCGACCGGAGCGCCATCGTCCGGCGTCGAACGCGAGTGCGGCGCGGGCTCCGATGCCGGTGACGACAGCGGCGCGGACGCCGGCGGCAGGTCGGACGATGGGGCCTCGACGGCGTGGAAGGCGCTGACCCGCGGCGGCAACGGCCGGATGCCGGCCCGCCGCGCCGCGTGCACGTCGATCGCGACGCGGAAGTCCGCGTCGGCATCGAGATGGCCGCGCGCCGCCCTGCGCGCCACCTCGAACGGCTGCGCCGCCGAGCAGCAGCTCATCGTGCATTCGACCACGGCCAGCACGCCGAGGTCGCAGCGCTTGCGCAGCTCGACCGCCGGCCCGATCGTGGCCTCGGCCGTCGAACCGTCCTGCAGCCAGACGCCGACGAAGGCGTGCTCGCGCTGCATCACGACCAGCGGGTGCAGCCCGATGTGTTCGAGCAGCGCCGCGTAGAGCAGCGCCAGGTCGAAGCAGGTGCCGAGCCGGTCGCCGAGCACCTGCTCCGGCGTCCGCACCTTCTGGCCATGCGCCTCGAAGCTCGGCGGTGGACTGACGTAGGTGATCGCGTGCGCGGCGAGCGACTCGTGCACCGCCGCCAGCATCGCCAGCGTCCGCGACGGGTCCCGGCGGTGATAACCATCGAGCGCGCCATTGCCGGTCGCCCGCTGCAGCCGTTCGGCAACTGCGTGCAGCAGCGGCGCCAGTCCCGGGTGGTTCGGCGAGACGAAGGCGGCCAGCAACTCGGGCAACGGCCGAAGACCAGGCCATTCGTTGTAGGCCAGCAACTCGATGGCCTGCACCGCCTCGCCGAGAACGGCGTCGGGCCGGCCCTCGACGCGCGCGGCATCCGGGTCGACTGCGGGACCGAGCACGGTGACGCGCACCTCGCCGCGAACGCGCTCGAGCTGATTGGCCAGCGCGCCGGCGTCCAGCCGCGGATCCGGCTTCAGTTCGACCCGCCCCCCGACCGGCAGCGCCGCCACCCGCAACTCGAGCGGCGCGGCAAACGGCGGCTCGAACGCGATCGTCACCGCGAGGTCCGCGAGCGCGCCGTCGCCGCCGTTCTGCAACACGACCGCGCGCAACCAGGGTACCGCGCTCTGCTGCATCGCGTAGCACAGGCGCGGCTCACAACGCAGTTCGATCGACAGGCCGGACATTGACGAGGATCAGGCTACGTGGGAGGCCGGTGGCGCTCTATGGCGAACTGCAGGTCGCAAGGAGCCGGCCGGAGATCTCCGCCTCACCTGCGAACACCGTCTCCGAGCCCGCCACCGGGAATGATCGCGGTATTGCCCGCCTGCAACGAGTAGTCGGCACACAGATCGACCCCCTGACAGCGCACCGACAACGGCTTGCCGCGCCGGCTGCGAACGACCGCCCGCTGCAGTCTGCCGCCGCGCCATTCGATGTCGATGACGAAGCCGCCGCGCGCGCACAGTCCGGCGACCGTGCCGTCGGGCCAGGCCGCGGGCAGCGCCGGCAGCAGTTCGATCACGTCGCCGTGACTCTGCAGCAGCATCTCGGCGATGCCGGCCGCGCCGCCGAAGTTGCCGTCGATCTGGAACGGCGGGTGGTTGTCGAACAGGTTGGGATGGGTCGACTTGCCGAGCAGGGCCTGCAGGTTCTGCCACGCCGCCTCGCCGTCGCCGAGCCGCGCCATGAAGTTGACGATCCAGGCGCGGCTCCAGCCGGTGTGGCCGCCGCCGTGCGACAGCCGGTGATCGAGACTCTTGCGCGCCGCGGCAGCGAGTTCGAGCGAGCGCTCGCGCAGGATCTGCGCGCCGGGGTGCAAGGCGTAGAGGTGACTCATGTGCCGATGTCCGGGCTCGGGCTCCTCGAACTCCTCGTTCCACTCGAGCAAGCGACCGTCGCTGCCGATCTGCAACCCCTGCAGCCGCCGATGCGCCGCCGCCACCTCGCGCACGAAGCGATCGTCGATGCCCAGTTCGGCCGCGACCTCGAGCACGTTCCAGAACAGCTCGTAGATGATCTGCTGATCCATCGCCGGCCCCATCGTCACGTGCGCGATCACGCCATCCTTGGTCCGGAACGAGTTCTCGGGCGACATCGACGGCCCCGACACCAGCTTGCCGGTCTTCGGATCCTCGACCAGGTAGCCGAGGAAGAACCGCGCCGCGCCTCGCAGCACCGGCCACGCCCGTTCGCGCAGGAACTCACGATCGCCGGTGAAGCGCCAGTGCTCGACCATGTGCGACGTGCACCACGCCCCGCCCACCGGCCACATCCCCCATCGCGTGCTGCCGATCGGCGAGGTGAATCCCCAGGCGTCGGTGACGTGGTGCGCGACCCAGCCGTCGCACCCGTACAGCTCCTTCGCTGTCCGCTGCCCGGCCGGCACCAGCGACTCGATCAGGTCGAAGAACGGCAGATGACACTCGCTCAGGTTGCAGACCTCGGCCGGCCAGTAGTTCATCTGCAGGTTGATGTTGATGTGGTAGTCGGCGTTCCACGGCGCGTCGATGTGCCGGTTCCACAGCCCCTGCAGGTTGGCCGGCATCGTGCCTGGCCGTGAACTCGCGATCAGCAGGTAGCGCCCGAACTGGAAGTAGGTCGCCAGCAGATCCGGATCGCTCCTGCCCTCGCGCACCGCGGCCAGCCGCCGATCGATCGGCTCGCTGCGCGCCTCGCGCCCGCCGAGGTCCAGCGCGACGCGATCGAACAGCGCGCGGTGATCGCCGAAGTGATCGCCGCGCAGGTCGTCGACCGCGCGCTCCGACGCCGCCTCGAGCTGCGCCTTCGCCCGCGCCAGCGCCGCCGCGCCGTCGACCAGCCGCTGCAGCCCGAGCCCGCTGCCGAAGCTCGTCGCCGCGCTCACCAGCAACGTCACCTGCCGGTGGCCGCGCACGACGAGCCGCGGCCCGGCCGGCACCCCGCCCTCGCCCGACATCTCGCCGTCCTTGACGCGCAGCCAGCAGAGGAACCGTACGCCCTCGTGCTGTTTGCCGGCATCGGCCCGCCCGCTCATGCGCAGCGTCCGTTCGTCGACGCGTTCGACGGTCGCCGCCGCCTCGCGGCCTAGGTTCACCTCGCAGTCGAACGCCTCGTCGCCGTCCGACGCGATGCTGACCACCAGCACCTGATCGACCGCGCTGCAGAACACCTCGCGCACGAACGTGACCGCGCCGACCTTGTAGCTCGTCCGCGCGATCGCCGTCTCGAGATCGAGCTCGCGCCGATAGTCGGTCGCGACTTCGTGGCCGGGAAACGCGATGGTCAGTTCGCCGAGCGTCTGATGACTGCGGATCCACCGCTCCGACATGAACTGCGCCTGCACCAGCTTCTCGGCCGCCGCGTAGTCGCCGGCGAACAGCAGTTCACGCGCGCGAGCGAGGTGCTCGTGCGCGCCGTGACGATCGCGATCGGTGCGGCTGCCGGCCCAAAGGGAATCCTCGTTGAGCTGGATCCGTTCGGCCGCAGGATCGCCGAAGACCATGCCACCGAGACGACCGTTGCCGACCGGGTAGGCCGCGTCCCAGTTGGCGGCGGGAGCGTCGTGCCAGAGCCAGCGCGGCGACTGGGCGCGCAGGGTCGTTGTGGGCGTGGCGACGAATGCGACGGCGGCGACGACGGCAAGGTCGGCGGCGAAAGCGAGGAGCATGCGCATCGCCGCAGCGTGGCGAGGCGGGTGTGTCAGGGCAAGCGGGAGGGTGCCAGCTTCCTTGCTGCGAGCCAACCCGACGCAGCAGTCCCGAGCCGAACGCCAGTGGCGAAGTACCCCACGACACCGTGGCTCGATGCTGAGCGAAGGATACGGTAGGCGATGGAAGCATGACCGATCAACAGGACGTCCCACCACACATTCTCCAATGCCTTGCGACATGGGACCGAATGGCCACTCAGCTACAGTGGACGCACGTGACACTGGGGCTTCTCGCCACCATCTTGTCGTTGACGGTAGCGGCGTTCGCATCGTTCTTGACGCCAATCTGGATCACCGTGTTCTCGTTCCTCGCGTCCGTCAGCCTTGCCCTCCTCACCAGCTTTCGTGTCGGCCAGAAGGCGGGCGACCTTCGCGCTGGCTGGCGCCATCTTTCGGTAGCGTTGATGAGGTTCCGGAGTCAGCCTGATTACACGGTGGCAGATCTCATCACGGCCTACGGGGAGGCAGAGACCATGCTCGGCGATGTTCAGTATTCTCCATCCAAAGGCGCGGATCCGGCCTGATCAAGGTCAGCAGTCGGCGGCGCCACGGGCTGCCACCGAAACCCATGGATGTTGATCAGACTTGGACGATGTGATCAGAGCCCTCGGACGCGGGGTGCTTCGGCTACTCCGCCCGCTTCTCGCTGACCTCCCGTCCGAGTTCTGGCTCGGCCTGTTCGCGATGCTCGCACTTCTCGGGATCGTCGGCCTGCTCGGGTTCGCCTTCCTGCGTCGTCACCGGCTTCACGGTCCCGATCAGGATTCGGTCGACTGACATGTTCACGCATTCGTGATTCGAGAGGGGCGAGAGGGCTACGGCGACGGCACCCTGACACTCGATTTCGATTCGTCTCGGCATGGGCTACGGCATGGACTTCGCCTTACCCCAACGCGGCTTCGTCCGATTCGCCGTCAATCGCTTCTGGCAGGTTCTGCGGGCCGCTCCATCGAACGCTTCTGCACCCCCACACTCCCGGCGCTGACACTCTACGCTACGCGCTCGCCACACTGCGGGCCCGGACACCCACACCCGCATCACCCTCGACTCACCGAAACCATGCACTCACCGCGCAACCTCCTGCTCGCCCTCGCCGCGCCGGTCGCGTTCGCCGCGTTCCCGGCCAACGCCCCGTCGCAGGGCGACCTGCTCTACACCATGAGCGACTCGCTGCACGTCGTCGACCTGGCGACGATGAACACGGTCGCGACGATCCCGGTGCTCGACCAGGCCAACAACGGCGCCAACTGGAGCAACGGCATGGCGCGCGACCCGGTGACCGGGATGGTCTGGGCCATCATCCGCTTCTACCCCACGATCGGAACGCGCCGGCTCTGCACGCTCGATCTGACGACCGGCGTGGCGACGATCGTCGGCACCTTGACCGATCGCTTCGCGTCGATCGCATTCCGCCAGGACGGCACGCTGTTCGGCGTCACCGGCGACGGCGCCAACGTGCCGGAGACCCTCTACACGATCGACAAGACGACCGCGCAGGCGACGTTCGTGGCGACGCTCGGCAACGGCAACGACGGCGAGGCGATCACGTTCGGTATGGACGGCCTGCTCTACCACGCCTCGGGCAACGGCGTGCCGAACGTCGACCAGATCTTCGAGTCGATCGACACCGGCAACGGCAACGCCGTGAGCAACATCACCCTGTCGGGCTACGACAGCCTCGAGGTGCTGGCGATGACCCCGTACGCGGGCGACCTGATGCTCGCCTGCACGCTGAACTGGGACCTGCTCGCGGTCACCACGAGCGGCCACGTGTCGCTGCTCGGCACGCTCTGGAATCACGACAGCAAGGGGATCGTCATCGTGCCGAGCCCGTCGACGCAGGCCCATTTCCGCGCCTACGGCAGCGGCTGCCAGGCCAGCGGCGGCGCGATCCCGATCCTCATCGGCTCGGGCACTCCCATCGCCGGCCGGTCGGTATCGCTGCAGCTGCGACTGACGCCGACCCAGAGCTTCGGCCTCCTGGCCTGGGGCAGCGGCAGCAACGCCCTGCAGCTGCCGTGGACGACGTGCCAGCTCGAGGTCAGCCCGCTGCTGGTGACCGACGGCTTCGTCACCCCGGCCAGTGGCATCACCACGTTCCCGATCGTGTTGCCACCCGCCTTCCCGCCGATCGATCTGTATCTGCAGTGCGGCGTCGTCGATGGCGGCCTGTTCGCGCTCAGCAACGCGGTGCGGATGCACACGCGTTGATTCGCCGAGAACAGTCCCTCCGTCCGTTCTTCTTCGCGGCGGCTCGGCCAGTCGCCCTTGTTGCCAGGGAGCTGGTTCGATGACTCCGGTCACTCGTAGCACTGTTGTCCCGCCCCGTGTCCCCCGCGAGTTGCGAGTAGGATCGCCGGCATGAAGTCAGCCCTGGCACTCGCCATCGCCGCGGCAGTTCCCGCCCTGACAGCGCAGGACAGACCAACGCCGGCCTCCGCAATGGAACTGCCGCAACTGCGCGCCGCGTTCGCCGCCGCACCGGCATGCGAGCACGCCGCGGTCATCGCGGTGGTCCAGGGCAGCGAACCGGTGGTCCTCACCGCCGGCACCGACTCCGCCGGCAGGGACCTGACACCACTGACTCTCGTACCTCTGCTGACCCTGGCCAAGGTGCTGGCCGCCGACGCGATCCGCGTTCGGCTCGGGGACAAGATCGGCGAAGGGTCCGGCGAGAAGCTCGGCGACCGCGAACTGACCGTGCGCGAGCTGCTCGATGGCGTGCCAGTGCTGCCCGACTACTTCGTGCTCGATGGCGGCGACGATCCTGCCGACGCCGCCCTGCTGAGGAAGTGCGGCGCGTTGGCAGCGGGCGCAGCCATGGAGCCACAGGCCAGCCGGCTCGGCGCGCCCGAGTTCGTGCTGCTCGAACGGATGGCACTGGGCGGACTCGACAAGGACTGGCCGTCGATGCTGCGTACGACCTTGGCGCCACACGTATCGGGCCTCGATCCCGTAGGCGCCGACGCGCTCGGTGATCAAGAGCAAAGCACGATCCTCGCCGCCGACGACCTGGCGAAGCTTGCCAAGGCACAGCCATCACTGCTTCGGACGCTGCTGTCGCTGAGGAACATCGGCACCTGGCTGCAGTGGCGAACCCAGCACGAGACTCCGCTGTGGACCAGTGCGCGCATGGGAGCGATGGTGTCCTCGCGCACGAAGCCCGACGAGCAGTACTGGGTCACGGGCTCGAGGGCGATGGGCATGAACATGCTCATGCTCCAGTATCCGACCCGGCGGGCAGCCCTGCTGCGCATCGCTCCACTCGACCAACCGAAGCTCATGCACCAACTACTGGTCGCGTTCGAGGAGGATCTCTTCACGGACAGCGACGCGCCCGAGGCTTCCCGGCTGGAACGGCTGCGAGCTGCGCAGGCCGCGGCTCTGGTCGCCCGCGCTGCGAAAGGGGCGCCGGCGCCGAGCGGGCTGGACGGCACCAGCTGGTCCTCGACGCCAGCTGAAGGCAATGAAACGGTGCGGCTCGCGTTCGGCGCCACTGCCAAGGAACAATTGGTGCTGACACTCGGCGGCGAGACACTGCGGTTCTCGATGACGCGCACCGGCGCCGGGCTGCGCTCCATGCCATGGCGCCGCGGCACGGACATGTTCTGGCTCTGGGTGCGGCCGGAGCCGGACACGGAGAAGCCGACGAAGGTCACCTGCGTGCTGATCGCGGGACGCGTCTCCGACGCGCATTCCTCGACCTTCGCCACGACGGCGGCGGTGCCGCACTGCTTCGAATTGCTGCCCGCCAAGAACTGATCTCTGCGGCATGGCGCGATCAAACCCCCGTCCGCTCGCCGCCGAGCGGTATTCTCCATTCTCTTTGGGGAAGTGACTCCCTTGGATCAGCGACGATGAGCTTTGCCTTCGACCTGCAGACGGTCCTGACCTTGGTAGCGGGACTGATCCTGGCAGCGGTCTTCGCCCGTGGTCTTCGACCTCGGGGTCTGCTTGCGGTTGCGCTCACGACCTTGCCCGTGTTCGGCGTAGTCCTTACGCAGCTCCTCTGTTGAGGGCATCCGCTTTCCCGGCTCGGTCCGAGCACGGTCCTGCTGAGCGCTCCGTTCACGCTGTTCTACGCAACGAGGTGTCTTCGCGACGCGCCCGAGCGAACGGCCGCGGTGACGGCTTTCGTGTTGGCCGGCCTCGAGGCGGCGTGGGTCGCATGGAAGTTGGGGAGGTACTTCTTCCTGTGACCTGGCCTGGCCGACACTCGCCGGAGGGTGAGCCGGTCGACCGGGGCGAGGTGCTCGAGACGCGACAGCGACCATGACCACGAAGCCCATCTCGATCCTCGTCCTGGCGGCGGAGGCTGCAGTCGCGGCCTACCTCATGTTCATGGCGTGGTTGCTGTCCGCCTGGATGGTCGACGATTCCGTCGCGTTGCAGATGACCGAGGCGGACTGGTGGCTGGTCGGTGCGCGCCGCTTCGGTGTCGCCTGCGTGGTTGCGATCGTCTACGCGGGAATCGTGCACCTCACCAACCGGCGCTGGGTGGCTCCCTGTTTCGGCTCGAGCCGCTTCGTCGCGCTGGTGCCAGCGATGCTCGGTGGAGCCGTGGCTGCAGCGGCAGCGATCGGCGCGGTGACCTTCGTGGCAACCAAACCCTACATGTAGCACTCGGCATGGGGTACCTTGGCGCCAGCGCGCTCGCATCTGAGCGTCAGAGCGCTGGGCCAACACGCATGACTGGTCAGGCACGGAAGACAAGAGCAACGATCGTCGGCAGAGGATGGATCGTCATCAGTGTCGTCGGCATGGTCGCCGGCTGCCTCCTGGGCCTGGGAATGACCGGGGGCCATGCGCACGTCGGTTGGCCGGCCTTGGCAGGGCTCTGCCTGGGCGCCGCCTGCTCCCTCGTGCTACCGACGCGGCGAGGCCTGGCCGCAGCGTGCATGAGCATCGTCGCCGTGGCTGCAGCGGTGGCGACGATCGCATCCGTTCAGCATCAGCATGGTCGGTGGCCGATCGCCGACGCCGTCAGGATCGCGCAGTACGGCACGACCACGCAGGCCATCGTGCGGCTCGCGCTCATGTTGGGAGTCTTCATCGGCACCCCGTGCCTGATCGCGGCGGCCCTCGTCGCCGTGCCGAAACGACCGCAGCGGTCACACCCGCCACACCCCAGCAGTCGATAGCAGTTTCGAGCCGAGCGCCGGTTCGGCCTGGGGACTTCGAATCGAGCGGAACGTTGCTACTGAATCGGCCGTACGACGCGGAGCCCGACGTTGTCGTACTTGGCGTCCTTGTCGATTGGAACGCGGGCGGCGCTGCGGGCGTCTTCGACCGCCTTGAAGTAGCTGCCGCCACGCTGAATGGCACGCGGCGTCGGCTCGCCGAGGATCAGCCCGTCGCCCGGAGCGTGCCGGACGTCGCGATAGCCGTTCGTGTTCGGACCCCGCGTCAGCTCGGCGATGTTGCCGTGCATGTCGTAGAGACCGAACGCGTTGGGCTCGTAGCGCCCGACCGCGGTGTGAACTGAGAATCCATCCTCGTACTGCGGCCAGAGCCCGGCATCCGGGATGTTGTGACTCGCGGCGTTGAAGCGGCCGACCCCGTCACGTAGCAGCGACGCCCGATCGTCGCCGAAGTACCACAGAGTGCCGGTCCCTGCCCGGCATGCGTACTCCCACTGTGCTTCGGTCGGAAGGTGCAGACCGCAGCGGGGCAGGAGTTCGGAAACCTCGTTCCAGGATACGGTCTCTACGGGCTTCGCCTTGGACCGTGCCGACGTGTACTTGCTCGGGTTGAAGCGAAACAGCCGTTCGAACTGCCCCTGAGTGAGCTCGTACTTGCCGATGAAGAACGGGGCCAGCTCGACATCGTGCGCCGGAACCTCGTTGTCGTACACCCGGGGCCCGGCGTCGCTGCCGATGCGGGCGGTCCCCCCAGGCACCAACACCAGCACGACACCGAAATCCTGTTCGCGGACCAGCCAGCCATCCTCGTTGCGCACCGGCTCGCTGCCGGTGCGAGGCAACCAGAACTCCTCCAGCTTCGAAATCGGATCGGGGCCGATCGGAACGAGGCCGAGCTGCGGTTTCAGTTCGAGACCGTGGTATTTCGGATGGCTGCGAACGGAGGCTGCGACCCGGCGCCAGTCGTCGCCGTGGCTCGCAATCGTCTCCTTCTCGACGCGCCGGGACCAGTCGAGGGAATCGTGCGCGCG
>JAGQRA010000356.1 GCA_020425885.1 Planctomycetota bacterium
CCCACCGCCGAACTGCGATGCGATCAGCCATGGCAACACGTGCGTGGTGTCGCACCACGTCACCGCTGCCCCATCCCCAGCCACCACCTCCATCGAGCGCGTCGCGTAGTCGCCTTCGAGGTTGCCGAGGATCTCGATCCGCCACTTCTCGACCGGTGTCGGCGAACGGATCTCGAGCTGCGCGACGGCAGTCGGCGGCAACAGGCGCGGCGGCAGGAAGCACCGCCGGTCGTTCGGGTCTTGCACGAAGTCGATGATGCCGGATGCCGCCCGCGGCACGGGCCTGAGCCGGCGCGCCTCGTCGTCCCAGACCCCGACGCCAGCGCCATGCGCGATCAGTGAGTGCACGACGCTGGCGTCGCCGAACAGATCGACGGTGTCGGGGTTCCGCATCAGGATGTTGCTGAGGCCGATCACCGGCAGGTCGCGTTCGGCGAATGGCCGCTGCGTCAGGAAACCCCACAGCGGCGGATGCAACAGTGGCTGCCCCGGCAATCCGAAGACCCCGAAAGGACGATCCGGCGCGGCTGCCTGCGCGTTCGCGATCAGCTCCTTTTGCACCGTGTCGATCAACCGGCTGTCGGCATCGTAGCGCTCGATCCAGGCCCGACTGACGACGCCGAATCCGACGGCTACCGAGGCCACGCCGAGAGCCGATACCAGGACCAGGCGCGGACGGGTCGCGAACGCGGCGAAGGCCAGCGCGACGAACACCGCCACGGCCGGCACGGCGTCGAACACGAAGCGCCCCGCCAGCGAACTCGCGGCGGCACCGAGGTGGGTCGTGCCAGGAGTCAGCAGCCCGAACATCCACGGCAGACACCAGAGCACCCGGGCGCGGCCGCCCGCCGCCGCGATCAGCCCGACGGCGATGATCAGCAGCGGCAGCACCACACCCAGGGTCCAGGCACCGCCCTCGACCGGTGGCCAGAACAACTGCCCCAGGAGCTGCCAGGCGCCACTGAACTGCTCGCCGCCGGCATCCTCCTTGAGGGTGGTGAAGCAACCGAGCAACATGCGGCGCCACCCCAGGTAGGTGGCGACCAGCAGGAAGAACGGCACGTGGTGGCGCCAGTTCGGCACACCTCCTCGCACCAGGTCGAGCGCCAGCAGCGAGAACGGCAGCAGCACCGCGCCCTCCTTGCTGCAGCACGCGAGCGCCGTCGCCAGCAGCGGCAAAGCCAGCGTGCCTTCGCCGTCCCGCCAGCGGACGAAGCTCCAGTAGCCGAGAGCCGAGAACAACACCTGCAGCCCGGTCGTGCGCGCCATGATCCAGGCCGTCGGCTCGACCGCGGCGGGGTGCAGCACGACGAGGATGCCCGCGGTCGCCCCCACCAGCGCGCCCCGGGCCGGCGCCAACCGCGCTGCCATCGCCGCCACGCAGGTGGCGGTGCCGCACAGCAGCCCTACGTTCAGCAGGTGGAAGCCGAACGCCGAGGTGCCGCAGGCCCAGTTGACCCCGATCGCCAGCGACACTACCGGCCGATAGAGGTCGCGTACGCCGAACCACGGTCGCAGCCATTCCTCCCACACCCGCCCCCAGCGCACCGCTTCGCTGTCGCGGTCGAGATAGTAGACCATCTCGAAGTCGTCGCTGCGGAAGCCGTGCCCCAGCACCGGCCAGAACCAGGCCAGCGCGAACAACGCTGGCAACAACAGCCACAGCCGGGATACGAGGGCGCGCCGCACCGGCGTGAGCGTAGCGCCGTGCCGCTACGAACCGAGCACTTCGCGCGCGCGCTCCAGGATCTTGGTCGGGCTGAACGGCTTGGTCATGTAGTCGTTCGCACCGGCGGTCTTGCCGACCTCACGATCGCTCTCCTGCCCCTTGGCGGTGAGCAGGATGATCTTGATGCCGGCCAGGTCGGGGTCGCTGCGCACCCTCTCCGTCACCTCGAAGCCGTTCACCTTGGGCATCATGACGTCGAGGAACACGAGGTCCGGCTTGTGTTCGCGGATCGCGCTGATCGCCTCTTCGCCATTGCGCGCCTCGATCACCTCGTAGTTCCCCTTGCGCAGCACGAACGAGAGGGAGCGGCAGATGAACGGCTCATCGTCGACGACCAGGATCTTGCGTTGCGTCATCAATTCACCCTCTCACCAGTGCACTTCACGACGACCGCGGTGACGTCGTCACCGACGATCTCTCCGCCCCGGAACGCGTCCACGGCCTCGACGATGCCGTCGACGATGGCGCGCGCGGTCCGTTCGGGAGCCAGCTGCGCGAACAGCGCGGCCAGACGGTCATCCCCGAACATCTCGTCCTGCTCGTTCACGGCCTCGGTGATGCCGTCGGTGAACAGCAGCAGGCAATCGCCGCGCTCCAGGATGATGTGCCGCGAGACGTAGCCCGGTCGCGGCATGAAGCCGAGGATCGTGTTCTCGGTCTGCACGACCTCGACCCGATCGGCCGCGGCGCGGTAGACCAGCAGATCGTTGTGGCCAGCGCTGACGTACTCGATGCGGCGGTCGTTCGGCTCGATGGCCAGCGCCGCCGCGGTCAGGAAGCGCTCGGTGCTGGTCAGATCCTCGTACATCGAGGCCGCGAAGTCATCGAAGAACTCGGCCAGACTCGAGCGCACCGAGGCGAGCGTGCGCAACGTGGCGCGGGCGCTGACCATCATCATCCCCGACGCGAGGTTGTGCCCGGAGACATCGGCGATGACGACCATCGTGCGACCGTCGGCCATCGGCACGTAGTCGAAGTAGTCGCCGCCCACCGCCCCGCAGGCCTGGTAGTCGGCAGCGACGTCGAAGCCGGCCAGCTCGATCGCGCGTCGCGGCAGGATCTGGCGCTGGATCATCTGCGCCATGGCGAGCTCCTTGCCGAGCTCGGCCGTCTTGCGCGCGCCGAGAACGGCGCCGAGCATCGCCGCGAAGGACTCCGCGACCTGGCCCTCTTCGCTGCCGAGCTGGTCGTCGCTCGAGTAGCTGGTGGCCGTCTTGTCGAACAGCAGCAGCGCACCGATCACCACGCGCTTGTCGCCGGCGCCGTAGGTCACCGGCACTCCGAGGATCTGACGGCGGGCAAGGTGCTCGGGCGAACCCGGCTGACCGAGACGCTCGCCATCCGGCACCGATCGCAATACCACGCCCTCGCCGACGGCGAGCACGTCCGCCAGCAGGCCGTCGCCGACCTGGACCAACGGATCGAGCACGCCGACCTCGCTCGCGACCGCATCGACGACGTGGTCGACGAGCACCTCGCAGCTGTCCTTGCCGGTAACGCTGGCGAGGAACATGACGCGTTCGACGGCGGCGGCGACCTGGCAGGCCTTGGCGCCGAGTTTGGCGATGTCGTGTTCGTCGACGCCGGCCGACAGCCGGGGCAGGGTCTCGCCCAGCATCGCGACCTGCTCGAGCAGACGCAGCGAGCTGGCGTTCATGCTCTCCATGTCGCTCTCGAGTCGCTCACGCTCATCGACGAGGGCCAACAGCGAGGAGACCAGGGCGGATGCCGCCGGGTCCGCCTCGGCCAGCGAGGTGACGATCTCGCCGCCAGCGATCGGGCAGCGGAACTCCTCGGCTCCCCCGGCCCCGGGCTCGCCGAACCTCATGACCTCGACACCGTCGGGGTCGAGCACCCTCACGCCCGCGCCGGACACCACGCCCGGAACGGTCGCCAGCAGTTCGCGATAGCCAGAGTGCAATGTCACAGGGAGCCTCAGATTCCGGCCTTGACGGCGACGCCCTTCCGCAGGCGGAGACAGTTCCACTCACCTCGTCTCTCGTAGGTGACCTGATCCATCACCATGCGTGTGATGTGGATGCCGAAGCCACCCGCCTCCATCGGCATGTCTTCGTCCCCCTGACCATCGAGCGCGCTGACCTCCAGCGGATCGAATTCCGGCCCCTGGTCACGCAGCTCGACGAGGAAATCATCCGCCGTCACCTCGAACTCGATTTCGATCGGTTTGCTCTCGTCGAGCTTGTAGCCGTGCCGCAGCACGTTGGTGACCATCTCCTGCAGGGCGAGCAACACGTTGTAACGCGTTCCTTCACAGTCTTCCTCGAACACGACTGATTCGAGCAATGCTTCACCGGCCTGCCAGACCAGGCGCAGGTGATCCATGGAACCGATGAGTTGCAGTACGACCTTGGCGTGCATTGAGAGCCCTCGAATACTTGGCGTCTCTATCGGTCGGATGACGACGAACCATGAATCGCGTTTCCTCCGCCGCGCCGACGCTGGCGCCAATCGGCAGTGGCACCCACTACCTCATGCCGCTACGCTGCGGCGACTGGCGCGGCCAGATGCCGTTCTCATGGCGGGGTCGGCAGGTCGCAGGAGGGTGTGTGTTGCGATTCCGGTCAATCCCGGCGGCGATGGCAGCCGCTGTCTGTCTTGCCCACGTGGCTCTGGTGTCGGGCTGCGCCGGCCCGCGCTACTCCTCCAGGGAACCCGATCCCGCTCAGGTCGCGACGAGTTCGGTGTCGGCCGAGTCGACCCTGGCTCCCTCGCTCGATCCCGCGAGCGAACTCGAAGCGCTGCCGCGGACGTCGACCGCACCCGTGGCCCTGCGTCGTGCCTTCCTCGAACTGCAGCTCGGCCACGCCCGCGCCGCGATCGATGCGACGTCCCTGGTGCTGTACGGCCCCGATCGCCCCGCCGCCAACGAGGAGTCGTTCGCG
>JAGQRA010000357.1 GCA_020425885.1 Planctomycetota bacterium
ATGGTGCTGACCACCGACTGACCGATGCCGATGGTGGTGCCGGCGACCGAGAACTCGCCGCCGACGACGAGCTCGTCGTTCCATTGCGTCATCGCGATCGCCGTCGTCGTCAGGTCGGAGCCGGAGATGCCGCCGATGCCGTGCCATTGACCGTCCCACCGCGCCACGCGCAGGGCCGGCGTCGTGTTGCCGCTCGGGCCGACATCGACGAAGTCGCCGCCGACGTAGAGCGATCCCTGCCAGACCTGGAGCGAATGCACGGCGACGCCGATCGCCCAGTCGCGAACCCCACCGTCGAGCGCGTGCCATTGTTGGCCGTCGAAGCGGGCCACGTTGTCGACGATCAGCGAACCGATCGCGCCGAAGTTGCCGCCGACGACGAGGTCGCCCTGGTACTCGTCGATGGCGAAGACGAAGGTGCTGACCGTGAGCGGGATGCCACCGCCGACGGCCGAGAAGGCGGTGCCGTCCCAGGCGATGAGGTTGGCGCTGCTGACACCGCCGCTGCCGTAGAAGCTGCCGCCGATGTAGAGCTTGCCATCCGTTGCGGCATGCAGCGCCGTCACCCGCGGACCGTACGAAGGGTGTGCCGTGAGACCGCCGCCGACCGGCCGCCAGCTGCTGCCGTTCCACCTCGCCAAGCCGGGGATCGGCTGGCCGCCGGCGCTGGCGAACATGCCGCCGGCGTAGAGCTCGCCCTGGTAGACGGCGAGGGCGTGCACCGCGCTCGACCAGCCCCACTGATCGGTAAGACCGGTGCCGAGCGGGTGCCATTGGCTGCCATCCCAGCGGGCGACCGCGTTGGCGAGCGTGCCGCCGATGATCGGGAATTCACCGGCGGCGTAGAGCTCGCCGTTCCATTCGACGATGGCGCGCACGAGGCCACCGGCGCCGAGCGCGCTGACGGTCCCGATCGGATGCCAGGTGTTGCCGTCGAAGCGGGCGATGCCGTCGATGCGGCGACCGTCGTGCTGGAAGGCCTGACCGCCGGCGATCAGATCGCCGCCGTACGTGCCGAGCGAGAAGCAGCGGCCGGTCAGCCCGGCCTTGGTGAAGTCGGAGGACCACTCCTGGGCCGACAGGGAAGCGCCGAGCGATGCGACGAGCAGCGACAGCGATAGGGCGTGACGGATCATGGCGCGGCCCAGGCAAGGAGCATGCCTTCGCGTGCACGTGGCGAAGTTCCGCGATGGCGGACGCCCAATGCACGCATCGCGAACGCGGGCGGGGCGGCGGTGTGCGGATGCCGGTCGCTCTCCGACTCCCCGTCGCGGATCCTATCGAAACCGAGGCCGTGGCCCACCTGGTGGAGCTCCCTGGAGCTGCGCCGTGCCAATGCCCCGAGGAACGCGCTGTCGCTTACGAGACATCGAAGGTGTGCGGACCCCCGAATGGCCTGCCTCTCGCGAACAACCTGCGGAGCGGTAGCCCGTCGCTACCGACTCGTGCGCAGCGTCGTCTTCGTCGTGACGCCTGGGACGACCCGGAACGTCACGAAACGGGGCTGCAGTGGGCCCGCCACGCCCGCGTTGTAGAGGCCGGGCTCGAGGCCGCTGATGCGGAAGCGGCCGGCGCGATCGGCCGGAGTCGACAGATACTCAGCGCGGTTTCCCGTGTGCCGGCTGATCACGACCTGCGCCCCTGGTATGGCTGCGCCATCGTCGTCGAGGACCTCGCCGTCGAGCGTGGCGGTGGGCGTGAGTCGGATCGTGCCGAGGTCGATGCGCTGCGTCGCGCCCGCCCGCATCGCGACCGCCGCCTCTCCTGCTGGACCGCGGGCCGAGACGGCCAACGTGGCCGGCAGTGACAAGCCCAGGCCATCGATCGTGACGTTGCCGTCGAGCAGGCTGATGCCGGTGCCGATCGTGCGTTGCCCATCGGTCTCGATGATGTCGATGGCAATCGCGACCCCGGGAGCCGGGGCGCCGGTCTCGGTCTCGATTCGCATGCGGATCGACTCGGCATCGCGGATCGCGAGATTCCAGGTGCGCTCGGGGTCGTGGGTTTCGACGAACCAAGCCGGACTGGGATCGTTGCCGACGACGACCGACGACGGCGTCAGCGAGCGCAGCGCGAAGCGGTCGCCGTCGACGACCGGGGCCTGGACCGCGAACGTGCCGTCGGCGCCGCTGATCGCGACCCGGCGCATCGCGTTGGTCAGCTGTGTTTCGGCCAGCGGCTGCACGAGCAGCGCTATCCCGGGCGCGGCCTCGCCATCGTCGCGGTGCAGGCGCCCCGTGATCGTGCTGTCGGCGTCGCCGCATTGGAAGCGGCGGGTCGTGGTGCCGACGCCGCCTTCGATCCACTGGGCACACGGGTACATCGTCACGCCGTCGAGCTCGAGCCAGGCACCGATCGAATCGGTGGAGGCCCAGCCGCGTACCTCCCAGCGGCCAGGACTGATCGCGCGGGGGCGCATGAGCTCCGGTGGCAATGGCATCTGATAGGTCGCGAATGCCAGCACCCGCAGCTCGGCGCGCGCGAGTTGCTCCGGGGTCGCGTTCTCGAGCACGAACGTCTGCCAGATTCCGGCGTCGCGCTCCAAGCTGAAGTCGAGCGTCTCGTCGCCGTGGGCGCGGATCCGTTCGCTGAATGCCGCGCAGTCGTGCTGATCGGTCCACGCGCGCACGGTCACCGAGCCCATCGCGACGTGTGTCAGCTCGTAGTGGCCGTCGGCATCGGTGCGATCGGAGCAATGCGCGTAGTGGTGCCCGTGACCGGTGGGGGAGGTCAGGACCAAGGCGCCGGCGATCGGTTCGCCGCCGTCGTCGCGGACGATGCCCGACAGCTTGCGCGCCGGGCCGATGCGCACGCGGACGAAGCCGCGATCCTCGCCCCAGAGGTCGACCGGCGCGGCGCCGGCATCGGGCGCATCGGTCGTCACCTGCACGATGAGGAAGCGCGGCGGCACGCGCGAGCAGACGAACATGCCGTCCCCGTCCGAGCGCGCCGTCGCCACGACGACGCCGTCGCGTTCGACCGCGATCGCGGCGTTGGCGACCGGCCGTTCGAGCGGGTCGATGACGATGCCTTCGAGTCTGGCGTGCGGGGTCGGGGATTGCGCGGGCGCAGCGAACGCCAGCAGCAACGCGAGAGGGATCCGTTCGCGCATGCTCGCAGCATAGCGAGGCGGCGGGAGCGGTGGGGCAGGCCAGGCGGTTGCGCCGGTTCGGCTGATCAGGAATCCGGTTTCAGATCAGCCGATGACAGGGGTGCCATCCAGCGCCCTCGTGTTCCTGCCGCGACCCCGGTCACTCGAGCTTCTTCAGCTCCTTCAGCAGCTTCGTGCGTTCGCCCTTGCGGGATTTGAAGTTGTTCGCCTTGCTCTCCGCGGTCTTGAGCGCGCTCTCCCAGCTCGCCTTGAGCTTCGCCAGCTTGGCGGCGTTGGCGATGACCTCCGCCTCGGCCTTCTTCGCCAGGTCGACGACGAAGCCGATGCGCTTCTGCACTTTCGCGACGATGTCCTTGGCATCGCCGATCTCGCTGAAGTCGAGGCCCAAGGTCACGACGCCGCTCGCCGCGCCGCCGAGCTTGGCCCATGGCGCCTTGATCTTCTGCGGAATGCCGATGATGTCGCCGCTGGCCTGGTTGAACGTGCCGACGGCGCTGCCTCGACTCGGACCGAGCGAGGCATCGATGATCATGTGGGCCGTGAAGCTCGCGGCTGCGATCCCCGCGCGTGCCGCCCAGCCGGCGGGTCCGAGGCAGAGCGTCACCGCGGTCAGCGCGAGGTTGAGCGCGGCCTGGGCCTTCGCCTCGGTGACCTCCTTCTTGGCCTTCTCGAGCTGCTTCTCGAGTTGCTGCAGCTCGGCGACGAGCGTCGCGAACGCCTTCTTCTGGAAGAGGAACGCCAGCTGGAAGATGGCCAGGACGAGTTCCACCGCCTTCGCGTAGTCGACCGCGATGAAGGCCCCGAAGCGGACGTTCTGGGTCTCCAAGACCTCGAGCGACAGCACGTAGCGCGAGTACGCGGCGACCATCTTCGCCGGCTTGTCGGCCTTGCCGCAGGCCAGCCTGCTCGCCTCGGCGTTGAACTCACCCCAGGCCTTGTCGAGCTGCGCGCCGTCGCCCTTGTACTCGCTCACCAGGCCGCTCGGATACTGCGACATCGCGGACAGGTTCGACTTCATCGCGTCGAGCGCTTTCCTGGCGTCCTTGTCGACGGCATCGAGGTACTTCTGCCCGATGGAACTGAGCAGGAACTCCTTGGCGGCGGACATGAGCACGCAGCATCTTGACGACGCGGCGCGACCCTCACCAGGGAGCCGAAATGCGGTTCCTCCTGCGCAACGGGGCCGAAGTGGTCGATGTCAACGGAGGTGCACGCCGGGGCCGGGTGGGGCGAAGGCGGGGTCGCCCGCGACTCCTTGCGATCGTCGCTTCCGCCGCGCCACAGGCACCACGAAAGCGGCCCCGAATGTCCGTTGCATTCGGCGCGGAACGACGTCGCCTCCTCTGTCATGAACCGCCTGTTCGCAATCGCTTCGATTCTGTCCTGGACCACCTCTTGCGCTCTGGCACAGCAGCTGCCGCTGTTCGAGATGCGCTACAAGGAACACATCACCAAGAACGAACGGGCCTATGAACAGGCCATCGTCTTCGACATCGACGGCGATGGCGACGCCGATGTCGTTCCGAGCTACTCCTGGCCGCAGCTGAACTTCGGCCGGGCCACCTTCCTGGAGACGCAATTGTGCTACCTCAGCGGCCGCCCTCTGGTCGCCGCCGACTTCGATGGCGACGGGCGCCGGGACGTCCTCCTCCAACAGTCGAATGTGCTGAAGGTCGGCCTGAACCGCTTCCCGCTCGACTACACGGAGATCGGCGGCGACAGCCCTCTCTACGCGGCCGAGTGGGTGCTGGCCGACGACGTCGATGGGGACGGTGACATCGATGTGATCCTGCACGATGCCGTGGCCGCCTAC